>JAGRMS010000066.1 GCA_020441135.1 Pseudooceanicola sp. | reverse complement strand
GCCACCAGCCCGCGCTTCTTGTCGTCGATGACCTTGGCCACCCGCGCCTGCACCTTCGCCGCCTCCAGCGCCTCGTTGTAGATGCGCGTGATCGCCTCCTTGCGCAGGTCGGGCTTGAACACCTTGCCGACGGCGGTCTTCGGCAGTTCGGCGAGGATCATCATGTGCTTGGGTTGCGCCGCGCGTTCATGCACATGCCGCTTGCAATGCTCCAGCAGCTCTTCCTCGGTCACGGTCGCGCCCGAGACCAGCTCGACATAGGCGCAGGGCAATTCGCCCGCCCGCGCGTCCGGCTGGCCGATGGCCCCGGCAAAGGCGACCGCCGGGTGCGACAGCAGCGCCTCCTCGATCTCGGCCGGGTCGATGTTGTGGCCGCCCCGGATGATCAGATCCTTGGCCCGCCCGGTGATCCACAGGTAGCCGTCCGCGTCGATCCGCCCCAGGTCGCCGGTGCGCAGGTGCGAGTTGTTGTAGTAGAGATCCTTGTTCTTGTCCGCCTCGGTATAGGTGTTCCCGGCATAGACGCCCGGGTTGGCGATGCAGATCTCGCCCACCTCGTCCACCTCGGCCTCGATCGGGCCGTCGGGCGTACCCTTGTAGATCTTCACGCCCGTATAGGGGAAGGGAATGCCCACGCTGCCGATCTTCTTGACCCCGTCCACCGGGTTGCAGGACACCACGCAGGTCGCCTCGGTCAGGCCATAGCCCTCGATGACATTGATGCCCGTCGCCGACTCGAACCGCTTGAACAGCTCGACCGGCAGTGGCGCCGACCCCGAAAACGCCTTTTTCACCGTCGAGATGTTGGCATTCACCGGGCGCTGCATCTTGGCCGAGATCGCCGTCGGCACCGTGATGATGAAGGTCGTCCCCCAGCGTTCGCAGAGCTTCCAGAAGTTGTCGAAGACACCCTCGCCGCGATAGCCCTGCGGCGTCGGGAAGACGACGTGCGCGCCCGAGGCCAGCGCGCCCATTACGATGGGATAGCAGGCGAAGACGTGGAACAGGGGCAGGGGACACATCACCGAGTCCTTCTCGGTATACAGCAGCCTGTGGCTGATCCACCCGTTGTAGATCGCGCCCGAATAGAAATGCTGCGCGACCTTCGGCATGCCGGTGGTGCCGCCGGTGTGAAAGTAGAAGGCGACCCGGTCCACCGCGCTGTCGGCAAAGCTCAGCGTCTTCGGCTGGCGCGACATCTCGCGGTTGAAGTCCTTGTATTCGGCGTGGACCGTCCCGGTCAGCTTGGGCCGTATCAGCGGCACGATCCAGGACTTGGGCGGGGTCAGGTAGCGGTTGAGGTCGATCTCCAGCACCGTCTTGACGCCCGGCGCATGGCGCACCGCCTCGGCCACCTTCTGCGCCACCTCGGTCTTGGGGAAGGGCTTCAGCGTGACGACGATCTTCGCCCCCGTCTCGCGCAGGATCGAGGCGATCTGTTCCGGCTCCAGCAGCGGGTTGATCGGGTTGACGATCCCCGCCACCGAGCCGCCAAGGAAGGTCAGCAGCGTCTCGGTGCAGTTCGGCAGGACGTAGGCGATCACGTCCTTCTCGCCGATCCCCATCGAGCGGAACAGGTTCGCCGCCTGGTTCACCTTCTCCAGCGTCTGCGCCCAGGTCAGCGTCTCGGCCTTGTCGGTCGGGCCGGATAGCAGCTGGTAGCTGAAGGCGCGGTTGTTCGGAAATTTCTTGGCCGTGCGCGACAGCAGACCGTGCAGCGTGACCGGCAGGTCACGCTTGGCCCAGGGCATCTCGGCTTCGATCGCGTTGCGATCCGCCACGGTGGCGATGGACATGGTTCACTTCCTCCCCTGGCCCCCTGCGGGGCCTTTTCGTTCAGGCGAGCATGGAAGGATTTGCGCCCGCTTGCAAGAACGCCCGCGCGTGCCGTCGCGCAAACAGCCCGACATGCTTTACGCTAGGTCAATCCGACGTTCCGGTGAAAGTGGTTTTGTGGTATGATTGGCGGATCAGCGAATTTTCAGAAAAATGGGGGCAACATGCCGTTTGCCGTTCTCGAAGGATTTTACATGTTCCAGTATCGCGATCACGATCTGAATCCCGATACCGAAGCCATTCTGGTCAACGAATTCGCCGGCCTGGTCGGGTTCCGCATCAGCCAGTTCGTGTTCAATGACGGCGACCCGATCGCGGATGGGCTTCCGGCGACGATCTTCACCTTGACTGATGCGGCCCCGATCCAGTTCCGGCCCGGCACCTTCGTCGGTGGCCTGGCCTTCGGCTGCGACCTGTTCGGGGTCGTCGAAGCCTCGGACGGTCAGCACTACTTCATCGGCGGCAGCGAGATGCATCCGCTCAGCGCCCCGGCGACGGTGAACTTCGCCGCGATCACCCGCGGTGACATGACGCTGCTGTCGAACCGGCGCGACACCTGGCAAGGCACCGGTCTGGACGATGTGGTCGACGGCAAGGGCGGCAACGACAGCATGACAGGCGGGCTGGGCTTCGACCTGATGGTCGGCGGCAAGGGCGCCGACGTGATGAAGGGCGGCAAGGGCAACGATACGATGTACGGCTGCGAAGGCCGCGACCGGATGCTTGGCGGCAATGGCGCCGACCGGATCGACCCGGGCGAGGGGCGCAATGTCGTGACACTGGGCGCAGGCAGCGACACCATCGTCTTCAAGACCGGATACGACACCACCACCGTCAAGGACTTCGACGCCACCAACAACCGCGAGAAGATCGACCTGAGCGGTGTCGACGCCATCCGGCACTTCAATGACCTGTCCAACAACCACATGGTTCAGACGGGCGCGGACGTGCATATCGACGATGGCGCGGGCCTGGAGGTCGTGCTGAGGGGTGTCAGCCTGGCCGACCTGAGCCGCGCCGATTTCCTCTTCGTCTGACCGCGCTACTCCGCCGCCAGCCCGTCGGTGAACTGAAGCCGGGCGAGACGCGCGTAAAGCCCGCCCTCGGCCACCAGCGCGTCGTGGCTGCCGATCGCCATGATGCGCCCCTGGTCCAGCACGACGATGCGGTCTGCCTTCTTCACCGTTGCCAGCCGGTGCGCGACGATCAGTGTCGTCCGCCCCTTCGCCAGCGCGTCCACCGCCTGCTGCACCGCCCGCTCGCTTTCGGCGTCCAGCGCAGAGGTCGCCTCGTCCAGCAGCAGCACCGGCGCGTCGCGCAGGATGGCCCGAGCGATGGCGATGCGCTGCTTCTGCCCGCCCGACAGCATCACGCCGCGCTCGCCGACATAGGCGTCATAGCCGCCGGGCAGCGCGCTGATGAAGTCATGCGCGGCAGCGGCGCGGGCGGCCTCCTCCACCTCGGCGTCCGACGCGGACGGCCGGCCGAACCGGATATTCTCGCGCGCCGAGGCGGCGAAGATCACCGGATCCTGCGGCACCATCGCCAGGTGACGGCGGAAATCGTCGCGCGCGAGGTCGGTCAGCGGCACCCCGTCCAGCAGGATGCGGCCGGCGTCCGGGTCGTAGAACCGCTGGATCAGCTGGATCACCGTGGTCTTGCCCGCACCCGACGGGCCGACGAAGGCCACCGTCTCGCCCGGTGCGATGGTCAGCGAGAAATCGTCCAGCGCCGCCGTACCGGGCCGCGCCGGATAGGCAAAGGACACGTCCTCGAAGGCAATCGCGCCCTTGACCGGCTCGGCCAGGTGATCCGGCGCCTCCGGGTCCAGCACCGTATCCGTCACCTGCAACAGCTCGATCAGCCGTTCGGTCGCCCCGGCGGCGCGCTGCAATTCGCCCCAGATCTCCGACAGCGCGGCGACTCCCCCCGCGACCATCACCGCATAGATCACGAACTGCACCAGCGCGCCCTCGGACATCGTGCCCGCCCGCACGTCGTTCGCACCGATCCAGAGCACGCCGACCACGCCCGAGAAGACGAGGAAGATGATGATCACCGTCATCAGCGCCCGCGTGCGGATGCGCGCCAGCGCCACGTCGTAAGAGGTCTCGGTCATCTCGGCGAACTGCGCACGGCTGGCGGCCTCATGCGTGAAGGCCTGCACCGTCTGCACCGCTCCCAGCGTTTCCGAGGCATTGCCGGACGAGGCCGCGATCCAGTCCTGGTTCTCGCGGCTGATCCGGCGCAGGCGGCGGCCCAGCGTCAGGATCGGCACGATCACCAGGGGCACCAGCAGCAGCACCAGCCCCGTCAGCTTGGCCGAGGTCGCCAGCATCAGCACCAGCCCGCCCGCGAAAATCAGGATGTTCCGCAGCGCGATGGACGCCGACGACCCCAGCACCGACTGAATCAGCGTGGTATCCGTGGTGATCCGGCTCAGCACCTCGCCGGTCATGATGTTTTCGTAGAACGCCGGGCTCATCCCCAGCACGCGGTCGAACACCGCCTTGCGGATGTCCGCGACCACCCGCTCGCCCAGCTTCGTCACCAGCGCATAGCGCACGCCCGTGCCGATGGCGAGCAGCCCGGCGATGCCGATGGCGGCGAGGAAATACTGGTCGAGCAGCGCCCCGGCGTCGAGCCGGAAGCTGTCGATCACGCGCCGCACCGCCAGCGGCAGCGTCAGCGACACGGCGGCGGTAAAGACCAGCGCCAGCAGCGCGGCGGCGACCAGCCCGCGATAGGGCCGCACGAAGGGCCACAGCGCTTCGAGCCCGCCGATGTTCCGCGAGGTCGCGCGTTCTTCGTTGACAGAGGGCGGGCGAGCGTTCTGGGCCATACGGCGTCCTGTGCTGGCGGGTCTGGCCCCGGGTAATGGCCGCGCGGCCGCGCGGGGTCAAGCGCGCGGTTTGCCGTCAGACCGCCTGTCCGGTCATCAGGCGCGGCAGGTCGCCGGTCAGCCCCGCCGCCTCGC
>JAGRMS010000482.1 GCA_020441135.1 Pseudooceanicola sp. | reverse complement strand
TCGCCTTCATCTGTTCGTTCAGGTAATACTCGCGCTGGGTCTTCTCCATCTGCGACTTGACGCGGGTCTTGATCTTCTTCTCGACCTGGAGAACCGACAGTTCCCCCTGCATCAGGCCATAGACTTTCTCCAGCCGCTCGCTGATCGAAAGCGTCTCCAGCAGCTCCTGCTTTTCCTTGACCTCGATGCCCAGGTGCCCGGCCACCAGGTCGGCCAGCTTCGCGGCCTCGGTCGATTCACTGACAGCGGTCAGCGCCTCTTCGGGGATGTTCTTGCGCACCTTGGCATAGCGAGCGAACTCCTCGCCCACGGCGCGCTGCAGCGCGGTGGTGGTGTCCTTGTCGCCCGGCATCTCGGTCAGATACTCGGCCTCGGCCTCGAAATAGGCGTCATTGTCGACGAACCGCGTGATCCGCACCCGCGCCTGTCCCTCGACCAGCACCTTCACAGTGCCATCGGGCAGTTTCAGCAGTTGCAACACATTCGCCAGCACACCAGCCTTGTAGATCCCGTCATGGGTCGGGTCGTCGACCGTCGGGTCGATCTGGCTCGACAGCAGGATCTGCTTGTCGTCGCTCATCACCTCTTCCAGCGCGCGCACCGATTTCTCGCGGCCCACGAACAGCGGGACGATCATGTGCGGAAACACGACGATGTCGCGCAGCGGCAGAACGGGGTAGGAGGCGTTCAGGGGATCTTTCATGCTCGGTCCTTTTTGTTGGCAAGACGGCACCGGCCCCGACTATCGGCAGCACCCGGCCATCTCCACGCTCGGAAGGTTAAAGTGGGGCCGCAAGGCATCTTTTTCAACCAGCCCCCCGAGGCGCGCGCAAAGCATGACCCCCGTCGCGACCAAGGACAAGGTCCGAACTGTCAGAGGGCCGTCAAATCCGCGCGGAAGTTGAACCACCCGGCCTTCATCTTCCCATTCCGCGCAATCTAGCGGCCATTCCTTAACGAACCCTTCCCGCTTCACGGAACTGTCACAGAACCCCGCCATCTGGACGCGGGGCCGTTCGCCCCCCGAGTCGGCGCGCGATGTCCGGCCGGATAGAATCCGTAAAGTGAGGAAACCCATGCGCCGTTACACCCTGCTGACCACCACCGCCGCACTGGCGCTTGTCGCCGCCGTGCCGTCCTTCGCCGCCACCTGCACGCCCGTCGGCATCGGCTTCACCTGCTCCGACACCGGCAGCGATCCGATCACCGTTTCGGGCAACAACGCCAGCGTCACCGTGAACACGGGCGCATCGGTGGTGTCCGACAGCAAGGACAACACCCCCATCGCGATGACCGGAAACGACGGCACGATCGCCAACAACGGGCTTATCAAGCAGGATGACGACAAGGGCTACGTGATCACCGCCACCGGGCAGCGCACCGAGGTCATCAACAACGGCCAGATCAAGAGCGGCGACCGCGGCATCGCCCTGCTGTCGGGCTCGGACCTGCGGGTGATCAACAACGCCGGCGCGACCATCGAAAGCGAAGCCCAGGCGATCCGCGCGCTTGAACCGGTGAACACCACCTATGTCGAAAACCACGGCACCATCAGCGCCGCGGACGGCCGCGCCCTGCAACTGCGCGCCGAGAATTCCACCGTCATCAACTACGGCTTGCTGACCGGCGGCGAGGAAGTGGTCGAGGCGCGCGGCGGCTTCACGCTCGAGAACTACGGGACGATCAAGCTGAACGACGAGGCCAACATCGTCGACGAGGACGGCGTCCAGTTCACGGGCGGCACCGTGCTGAACGCAGGCATCATCCGCGGCACTGACGACGGCATCGACATGGACGAAGGCACCGTCACCAACACCGCCACGGGCATCATCAAGTCGCTCGCCCCCGACAATGCCGACAACAGCGGCATCGACATCGACGAGGTCTACGAGGACGGCGTCAACCCGAACCGTCAGAACGGAACCGTGAAGATTGTCAACGCGGGCCTGATCGAAGGGCCAAGTGCCATCGGCGCCGACGACAGCGCCACCAACTCGGTCGAGATCGAGAACGCGGGCATCCTGCGCGGACGCGGTGCCTTGGCGATCCGCCTTGCCCCCAGCCAGGGCGACAGCACGCTGACCGTCAAGGACGCAAGCCAGATCATCGGCGACTTCCGCTTCGGCAGCGGCGACGACCAAGTGATCGTCGATCTCAGCTTCTCGGGCCTCATCGCCGACGGCGTGATCGACGGGACGCTCGGCGACAACACCGCCCTGTTCGCCGGCTTCTCGCTCGCCGACCTGTTCCAGTTCGACGTGGCAGGCGATCTCGTCTCGCTGATCCTCGACAACGGCTCGCGCAAGGTCAGCGGCACCTTCCGCAACTTCGCCTTCTGGGATCTGGGCGGCACCGCCTACACCACCGCCGACCTGACCGCCGCCACCACGCCGGTCCCGCTCCCGGCGGGCCTGCCGCTGCTGCTGGCGGGTCTCGGCGGCCTTGCCCTGCTGCGCCGCCGCCGCGCCTGACACGAATGGGCAGGGCGTCCGCGCCCTGCCCTACACAGGCTCGATATCGCCTTGGGCCCGCCCCGCGTGAAAATCGGCCTGCCAGTTGGCAAACCGTCCCGCCGCGATGGCCCCCCGCATCCCCGCCATGATCTCCTG
>JAGRMS010000065.1 GCA_020441135.1 Pseudooceanicola sp. | reverse complement strand
CGCCGCGGCGCCGCGGGGGCGGCAGGGACAGCTGCAGGGGGCGGGGCGGCATCTGCAGCGAGGCGGTCAGCAGGTCGCAGAACACCGCGATGGCAGGCGAGTTGGGGCGGAAAGGCTCTGCCATCGCCAGCGCGCGCCGGGCCTCGGCGGCATAGCCCGCCCGGCCAGGCAGCGCGCCCAGCCATTGCAGGAAACCAAGCTGACCGCGCACATGCGCGCGATCGGGTGGCAAGGGCCCTGTGTCGAGTTGTGCGATCGTTCGTTCCAGAAACATTGCGCCCTCCGCGCAAGGGTGCGGGGGCAGACGGGAAACGGCGATGGCGGCGGTCCGTGATGGTCCATGTCTCGTGTCTCCGGCCCGGAGCGCCCCGCCCGGGTTGGGGTGACTGCGGCGTCGCGCCGACGCCGGAGATGGCAGGTCTCCTGACTCGCGGGTCGATGCTTTCCCGGGCCTTCCCGGACCGCATGGGTCCAGTGGCGTTCCCGGGGTCGCTCTCCGCCTACAGTTGCGGGGGCAGTCGCGGATTTGGGCCGGGGCCCGCACCGCATTCCCTTTTCAGCCGCCCTTTTGGGCGTCGACACCATCGCTGCTACGGTGACACGCGGGCGATGCGAAGTCCACGCGCTTCGCACCCCAGCGGCGGAGAGTCACGGGGTTGCAATTGGCGGTTCACCGGCCGGGCGTTTGGCTGTATGTCCGGCTCATGTTCCGCCCCTGGCTTCATCGTCTGACCCTTGCCCTCGCCGCGCTGGTCGTGGCGGTGGCGAGCGTTCAGGGTGCAGCGCGGATGGCCCCGGCGGCCATCGAGGATGCGCAGGTCGCCCTGTGGTTGGCGCAGGGCATCGGCGTCGACGATGTCTGTGGCCAGGTCGGCACGCAGGGCGAGCATCGCCATTGCCCGTTCTGCCACAAGCTGGGCGAGGCACCGGTGGCAAGGATCGCCCCGCGCGAGTTGCGGCTAGTATTTTCGCAGGTGACGGCCCGGGGCGTCGGCCAGCCGGTCGCGCCTCAGCATGGTGGCGAAGACAATCTGGCAAGGGCTCCACCCCGGGCGGTCTGACGGCGGAGCCAAGCTCCGTTCCCGCGCCTTGTTGCGCGGGCAATCAGACCGTGGCCCCGCGGCAGGGCCGCTTCCCCAATCCGGCGCAGGCAGCGGTCTTGTCCGCGCGCGCCAGCCATGCGGAGACAGCATGTCCAGGTTCTTCCTTCCGGCCCTCGGGCTGGCCCTTCTCGCCTCTGCCGCTTCGGCGCATTCCACCTTGGAGAATCGCGAGGCGGCGCAGGGCGCGACGACGAAGTTCGTGCTGCGCGTGCCGCACGGCTGCGACGGGCAGGCGACGCTCAAGGTGCGTATCCAGATCCCCGACGGGCTGATCGCGGTCAAGCCGATGCCCAAGGCCGGATGGACCCTGGAAACCGTCAGGGGGCCCTATTCGAAGACCTACGGCACCGGCCATTCCAAGTTGAGCGAGGGCGTCACCGGGATTACCTGGACCGGCGAGCTGCCCGACGACTGGTATGACGAGTTCATCTTCCGCGGCATGGTGACGGACGCTTTCGCGGTGGACTCGATGGTGTTCATCCCGGTGGTGCAGGACTGCGCCGATGGGGCGGAACGATGGATCGAGATTCCGGCCGAAGGGCAGGATCCCCATGACCTGGAAATGCCGGCGCCCGGTTTCAGGGTCATCGCCGGGCCCGGCCACTGACCCCGGAGGGCATTTACCCCCGGTTTGACCGGGGGGGCCGAAACCGATGATCTTACCGTTGCTCCTCCTTCCGGCGCTTGCCTCGCTGCCCGGCCTCGCGCTTGCCCATGCGGCGCTGCGGTCGTCGGACCCGGCGCCCGGCGCGGTCGGCGACCTCGAGGCCGCCACCCTGTCTTGGAAGAACGGCGTTGCCACGATCGCCGCGCCGGCCCTGCCGCTGGAAGGACGCCGGACCCGGACCCTGCGCCAGATGATCGACGATTTCACCAATGTGACCCTGTCCACCGGGGTCGACATCACCCCGTAACCATCAACCAAGGAGAACACCCATGTCCCTGATCCGATCCCTTGCCCTAGCGGCCCTGCTTGGCCTGTCCCTCGCGCCGCTTCCGGCGTCGTCCGAAAGCATAGCGACCAGCCACCCCGTCCACCTCGGCCCGCTGGTGCTGAGCGGCGGCTTCTCGCGCGCGACCCTGCCGAACGCGCCAGTCGGTGGCGGCTTTCTGACCATCGAGAACACCGGCAGCGAAGACGACAGGCTGGTCTCGGCCGTCTCTCCGGTCGCCGGCCGCGTGGAAGTGCATGAGATGGCGATGGAAAACGACGTCATGAAGATGCGCGCGCTGCCCGATGGCCTGCCGATCCCCGCAGGCGAGACGGTCACGCTCAAGCCGGGCGGCTTTCACATCATGTTCTTCGATCTGAAGCAGTCCTTCAAGGAAGGCGACACCATCATGGTGACGCTGACCTTCGCCAGGGCCGGAAGCGTCGATGTTTCCCTGCTGGTCGGCGCGCCGAATGCCCGGTCGGCGGGCATGGATCACAAGAAGATGCATTGACTGCGACCGGGCCACGGCGCCGATCATGTCCTCCCGGCGGCCTTGGACCATGCGTCGGTCCTAGGCGGCCGGGAACGGATCGAGTGCCTGTTGCCGACACAGGAATGGAATCCGCGCACCGGCCCCCGCCGTTTCGGTTCGCCAGTGCTTGAGTCTGATTTCATGTGTGGCCTTCGGTCTTCTACGAATCGCCAATGTCCTCTTCTTGCGATTACTCTTGCCGGGTTTCGTTATTAATGAGCTAGTCTCATTATGGTGGAGGAGGCGCGGATGGACGGATTAGTGCGGCTGGATTGGCCTCGGGCCGAGGTGGCGCGGATGGTGATGGCCCATGGGGCAGCGATGAATACGCTGACCTGGGAGATGATGGACGCTCTGATGAGCGCTCTTCAGCAGTTGCGGCACGCGCCGCCGCGCGCGGTGATCGTGACCGGCGAAGGGCGGGCGTTCTGCGGCGGGGCGCATCTGAAGTATTTCACCGACCCGGGATCGGGGCTGATGGAGAACCCGCAGGCAGTGCGGGACGTCTATGTGCGGCGCATCCTCGAGGTGTTCAATGCGGTGCAGGCGCTGCCCTGCCCTGTCGTGGCGGCGATCAACGGGCACGCGCTGGGGGGCGGGATGGAGCTGGCGATTGCCTGCGATTTCCGGGTGATGAGCCGGAGTGCGAAGATCGGGCAGCCCGAGGTGCGGCACGGGCTGGTGCCGGGGGGTAACGGCATCCAGCAGCTGGTGCGGTTGATCGGGCGGCCAAGGGCGTTGGACATGGTGCTGTCGGGCGATGCCATCGACGGCGAGACGGCGCTGGCCTACGGTCTGGTGTCGGAGGTCTGCGATGCGGAGAACCTGGAGGCGGCGGCGCTGCGCATGGCCGCTCGGTTCCTGGTCTGCGGACCGCAGGCGGTGGCGGCGGCGAAGCGGGCGGTGTTGCGGGCGGAAAGTGCCGACAAGCCGGAGGCGGATGAGATCGCGCTGGACGCGGTCTATGAGGTGTTCTCGACCGAAGAGTCGCACGAGGGGCTGCGGGCGTTTGTGGAAAAACGGCGGCCGTCCTACGCTGTGGACTGACCGGGGAGGAATCAGATGGAAACCGCGATGACTGCCGCCGCCGGCAAAGCGAGCGTGTTCGACCTGTTCTGCGCCACGGTGCGGCGGGATCCGGAGGCGGTGGCGATCCGCTCGGCTGCCGGGGTTGTCAGCTATCGCGCGCTGCACGGGCGGGTGGTGGCACTGGCGGCGGCACTGGCGGAGCGGGGCGTCGGGATGGGCGACCGGATCGCGCTCTTGTCGGAGAACCGGCAGGAGTATGCGGAGGTGCAGTTGGCCGCCGCGGCGCTGGGGGCGATCGTCGCCTGCCAGAACTGGCGGCTGGAGCGGGAGGAGCTGCTGCATTGCATCGCGCTGGTGGAGCCGGTGTTGGCGCTGCACTCGGCCCGGTTCGGGGCGGCCTGGCGGGCGACGCGGTACGACTGCCCGGCGCTGGAGATCGAGGCGGCCTGGCCTTCCATGCTGGCGACCGCGCCCGTGGCCATGCCGAAGGTCGATCCGGAAGCGGGGCTGATCATACTCTACACCAGCGGGACGACGGGGCTGCCCAAGGGGGCGCTTATCAGTCACCGGGCGGAAATCGCGCGGATGTGTGCCTATCGGATGGACCTGGCGGTGGCGCCGCGGGACGGGTTCCTGGCCTGGGCGCCGATGTTCCACATGGGATCGACCGACCAGGTGCTGACGACGCTGATGATGGGCGGGATCGTGCATGTGCTGGACGGGTTCGACGCGCGGGGGATCGTCGACATCATGGCGGGCTATCACCTCGGCTGGCTGCTGCTGATGCCGGGGACGATCGAGCCGGTGGTGGAGATCCTGGCCCGCGAGGGGACGCAGGTGAAGGGCGTGCGGGCGATCGGGGCGATGCTGGACCTGGTGCCGCTGGACCTGGCGGCGGAGCTCGCGCGGCTGTCGGGGTCGGGATACCTGAACAGTTTCGGGTCGACCGAGACGGGGCTGCCGCCCTGTTCGGTGATGACGATGACGGCGGAGGAATTGCGGAAGGGCAAGCTGTCGAAGCGGCTGTCGGCGATGATCGACGCGATCCTGGTGGATGAAGACGGGAACGAGGTGCCGGACGGGACGCCGGGCGAGATGGCGGTTCGGGGGCCGACGGTGTTCTCGGGCTACTGGAACGCAGCGGCGACGAACGAGAAGGACTTTCGCGGCGGGCGGTTCCGGATGGGGGACATGTTCGTGCGCAACGCGGACGGGACGTTCGATTTCGTGGACCGGGCGAAATACATGATCAAGTCGGGGGGCGAGAACATCTATCCGGCCGAGATCGAACGGGTGCTGCTGGCGGACGCGCGGATTCGCGATGCGGTGGTGGTGCGGAAGAAGGACGACCGGTGGGGCGAGGTGCCGGTGGCCTTTGTCGCGCGCAAGGGGGAAGAGATCGACGAGGCGGGGATCGAGGCGCTGTGCCGGGCCGCGCTGGCCGGGTACAAACGGCCAAAGCAGGTGTTCTTCATCGCCTACGAGGATCTGCCGCGGTCGACGACGGGCAAGATCCAGCGGCATGAGCTGGAAGCGCGGTTGAAGGGGTAGCCGCGCAGCACCGCGCTGCGGCCCGGCATTGCGCGGCTTGGCGTTCGTGTCTTCGCTGGGCGACACCGCGAACCATGCGCGGAAGGCGCAGGTGGCGTGATTTGGGACACACCTCTAGGCGCGCAGTACCACGATCATCCGCCCCCGCTGGATCGGCTCGCCACGCTGGTTCAGCACGTCGAAGCGGTAGGTGCCGATGGCGCGGCCCGGTTTGGACGAGGGGCGGATGTCCTCGACTTCCAGCTCGGCGCGGATGGTGTCGCCGATGCGGACCGGCAGGGAGAAATCCCAGTTGATGTTGACGAGGCCGATCACCCGGTCTCCGAACAATCCCGACAAGGTGCCGAGGCCGATGGCGATGGACATGACCAGCGGCCCGTGGGCGATGCGTTCGCCCATGGGCGTGGTACGGGCAAACTCGGCGTCGGTGTGGATCGGGGTGTAATCGCCCGAGAGGCCCGAGAAGGTGACGATGTCGGTCTCGGTCACGGTGCGGCCGGGCGAGGTGAAGCGGGCGCCTTTTTCCAACATGGGTCAGATCCTGAGGTTGTGAGATTTGCGGGTTTGCGGATCGCCCGGCGGCCTTGGGTGCATGGGGCGGCGGGCTTGTGGAAAGGATGGTTGCCACGCGCGGGCAAAGCTGCTTTCTGAGGTCAGCTTGCCGCGAAGGATCTGCCCATGCCCGTCAAACGCCGCGCCAGCCGGTTGTCGCCGGAGAAACGCACCGCCGATATCCTGGTGGCGGCGCGGGCGGTGTTTGCGGAACGGGGATACAGCGACACGGTGATGGCCGAGATCGCCGAGCGGGCGGGCGTGGTGGAGGGCAGCATCTATCGCTACTTCCGGAACAAGCGCGACCTGATGTTCCAGATGGCCGAGGCCTGGTTCGAGGCGCTGATCAAGACGGACGAGGCGACGCTGGGTGCGATCGGGGGCGCACGGAACCGGCTGCGGTTCATCATCCACCGGCACCTGACGGCGATCCACGAGGAGCCGGACCTGAGCCGACTGGTGTTCCAGCACCTGCGGCCCGACCCTGACTATCGCGAGACGCGGCTGTTCGCGCTGAACCGGGCCTATACGGCGCGGGTGGTGGAGGTGGTGAAGGCGGGTGTCGCGGCGGGGGAGATCCGGGGCGATGTCTCGGCCTCGCTGGTGCGGGACGTGATCTTCGGCAGCATCGAGCACCGGACCTGGGCGTTCCTGCGCCACGAGGGGGATTTCGATATCGAAAGGCTGTCGGATCAACTGGTGGACCATGTCTGGGCCGGACTGGCGGTGCCCGGGGTTCAGGCGGATATCGGCGCGGCGCTGGCCCGGATCGAGGCCCGAATGGCGGCACGGGATTAGAGTGTCCTAGCTAGGACGGGGGGTCAAGCTGTTGGTCTTTATCGTGTTAGCGCTAACTTACACCCAAAATTCGGAGACGAATGGCCGTCGGACCGGCTAACGAATTTCTCCGACACACATTCTGATGCCTGGCACGGCGCAAAGACTATATGTAGGGTCGCGCGCCAATATTTTGCGGACGGAAGCTAGGCACCAACTTGACTCTCGATCCGTATCGATTCCATGTTTCCAGAGCAAACTGGAATCGGCACAGTTTCCCATCATTCGTCGACCGTTGTCCAGCGATTGGAACGTGGCTCGTGCCAAGATACAGGATGTTCATTGACGATACGGGCTGCGTGAGAAACGAAGCCACAAACCATCCACAGCGGCGTTACGGAGGCGTGGTGGCCGTCATATTCGATTTGGACTATCTGCATACAACCTTCGAACCAAGTTTCGATATACTTCGGGAGCGGCATTTCGAGAGAAGAGAGGATGGAAGGCTCCCGATTCTGCATTTGCGCAAGATGAAGAATCCGGACCCTCGTGGGCCCTTTTCGTCTCTCTTGGATGCCGAAAAGCGCGCACTGTGGGAAAAGGACTGCTTGGGCATGTACAGGCGAGCAAAGTATTCCGTGGTCTCCGTCGGTATCGACAAGATTGCGTTTTATGCGCAGCACGGTTCGTGGCAAGGCAGCATCTACGAGACGCTTGTCGGGAACGCCATCGAACGCTTTTTCTATTTTTTGCGCGGCAGAGGTACTGGCGATGTAGTTGCAGAAGCAACAAACAGTGATCTGGATGGGCAGTTGGCGGCGATGTACAGGAAGTTCTGGGAAGAAGGTACAGACCACATTTCGGCGGACAGCTTGCGGCCAGTGCTCACCTCAAAAGAGATTAAGATAAAACCAAAATCCAAGGATATTATCGGTTTGCAAATGGCAGACCTGTTGGCTAGCACATGTTTTTCGCACTGCAAAAGAATTTATGCCAAAGGCCCTGCATTTGACCCTTTTGCGATGTCTGTAGCGGATTTAATGGAGGGCGAGAAATTTTATCGCAATCCTGCAACCAACGACCCACATGGTTATGGAAGAGTGTGGCGCCCTGCCTAAAATGCTAAGTGGCCCCTGAGGGCCACCCAAGCAATGCCGCTTGTCCCTCCACCTTAGCGATGGATTACCTCTTATCTAGTATATGGAGTCAATTGAGTCAAGGGAATCAATGACTTCTTGGTTAAGCCACTGATAAGATTCGCGAAGTATGTCGGAAGTTACTGGGCAACTATGTTGCCGAGCGGGACGCTGCCCGTTTGGCCGTCGCGCGTTCGGCGTCCAGCGCCTTTAGCAGCCTGCCGTGGTGCTTGTGCATCGCCAGTGCGAAGGCGTCGTAGGGCATGTCGTCGAACTCTCCCAGGAAGGCGACGTATTCCATTGTCTTGCGGCCGGAGAGGTCGAAGGGGTGGAAGATGGAGTCGGTCTGGCCGTCGAATTCCAGCGTGCCCATGTTGTTGCGGGCGCAGAGGGTGGCGTCGAAGGCCGGGGTGGCCTTGACCCAGCGGTCGTTCAGCCAGAGCGCGGTGTAAGCGTGCCAGTGGAAGATGTCGTCGTCCATCAGGGCGGCGATGCGGGGGCTGGTGACGTGGTTGCGCACGTCGGCAAAGCCGACGCGGGCGGGGATGCCGCTGGCGCGGGCGACGGCGGCGAGAAGGATCGCCTTGGGGACGCAATAGGCGGATTTGGCCGTGAGGGTGGCGGAGGCGGCAAGCTGGTCGGGCTCGATGTGGAAAGACCCCAGCGAATAGGGAACATGGTCGCGGACGGCGTAATAGAGGTTGACGGCGCGGGCGGTGTCATCCCCCTGCCCCGCGCGTTCCGCCGCAAAGGCGCGGATCGCCGGGTGGTCGCTGTCGATGAAGCGGGTGGGTTGCAGGGCTTCGGGCGTCATGCCTTTCCGCCCCGCGAGGCGAAGAAACGGTCGATCTCGGCGCGCATCTCGGGGCTGCGGCCGGCCTCGCCCTGGAGGTCTCGCTCCATGTCAAGCATGGGGTCGAGGTCGGGGTCGGCGGCGCGGGCGATCAGGCGCTTGGTGGCGGCGAGAGCGGCGGGGCTGCGGGCGGCGAGGGCGGCGCAGGTCTTCTGCGCCTCGGCCATCAGGGTGGCGGCGGGCACGACCTTCCAGACGAGGCCCCAGGCTTCGGCCTGCGCGGCGGTGATGCGGTCGCCCAGCATCATGGCGGCGGAGGCGCGGACGCGGCCGGCGATGCGGGTGAGGAAGAGGGTGTTACCCGCGTCGGGGACGAGGGCGATGCCGACGAAGGGTTCGTAGAAAAAGGCGTTGTCGGCGGCGATGACGATATCGGCGGCGAGCGCGATGCCCACCGAGGCTCCGGCGCAGGCTCCGTTCACCGCGGCGACCACGGGCAGGCGCGAGGTGCGCAGGGCACGGACGAGCGGGTTGAAGTGGTCTTGCAGCACCGTGTCGAGCGCGGGGGTCTGTGCAGGGTCGATTGTGGAGAGGTCATAGCCCGCGCCAAAGGCCCTGCCATCGCCCGTCATCAGGATCGCGCGGACGTCCGGGTCGGCCTCGGCCTGTCGCAGCGCGGCGAGGAGCTGGTCGGCGGTTTCGTCCCGCATGGCGTTCAGCTTGTCGGCGCGCATCACGGTGAGGGTGGCGACGCCGTCCGCCACGGCGAGTTTCACATCGGTCATGGGACGTCCTTCATGCCAGCCAGCGTTTGCGGCGACGGTAGTGTTTGACAGCGTGATAGTCGACCTGCACCGCGCCGCTGCCAAGGTAGGCTTCCTGGATGTCGGGGTTCGACCGCAGCACTTCGGCCGCGCCGCTCATTACGATGCGGCCCTGTTCGATCAGGTAGGCGTGTTCGACCACGTCGAGCGCGGCGACGGCGTTCTGTTCGACCAGCAGCACGGCGACCTGCTGGTCGCGGTTGATGCGGGTGATGGTCTCGAAGATCTCGTCCACGAGCAGGGGCGCGAGGCCGAGGCTGGGTTCGTCGAGCAGAAGCAGGCGGGGTTTCGTCATCAGGCCGCGGGCGATGGCGAGCATCTGCTGTTCGCCGCCGGA
>JAGRMS010000481.1 GCA_020441135.1 Pseudooceanicola sp. | reverse complement strand
GCCAGTTCCAGGCCCAGAACGGCCCGTCCTGATCGTATTCGCTGATCTTGTGGATCTTGATCGGCGGCGTGTCCTTCGCCAGCTCCGGCGGCAGCTTCAGCAGGGGCGTTTCCGGCCCCAGAACCCCGGTGCAATCCACCACCTCGATCCCGCCCGAGGCGATCATCCCCGCCAGCGATTGAAGAACGGCCGCAGAAGTCATCACGCTATCTCCCTGTTGTCCCGTTTCGGGCCCCGGATCGCCCGGGCGCTCAGGATGATGCTAGACACAAATGGATGCATTTGCAAATATGCTGATGTGAGCGGGGGCCATGCGATGGCGACGGAACGGTTCGATGCGGTGCTGGTGGGCGCGGGGGTCAATACCCTCGCCGCGGCGCTGCATCTGTCGGCGCGCGGCTGGCGTGTCGCGGTGCTGGAACAGGGCGCGGAACCGGGCGGGGCGGTCAAGACGGGCGAGTATACCGCCCCCGGTTTCCGGCATGACTGGGCGGCGATGAACCTCTCGCTGTTCGCGGGCAGCGGCTTCATGAAGGCCCACGGCGCGGAACTCGCGCAGCATGGCTGCGCCTTCGTGCCGGTCGACCGGCCGTTTGCGTCGTCCTTCCCGGATGGGACGTGGGCCGGGGTGTCCACCGTGCCGGGCGAGACCCGCGCGGCCTTCGCGGCGCTCTCGGAAAATGACGCCGCCGCCTGGGACAACCTGACCGCCCGATTCGGCGACGAGGCCCCGCACCTTTTCGCCCTTCTCGGCGCGCCGATGACGAAAGCCGGGCTGGGCCGCTTCCTCTGGGGCGCGCTGCGGGCCAAGGGCGTGAAGGGCACGCTCGACCTCGGGCGGTTCCTGCTGTCCTCGCCGCGCGCCTGGCTGGAGGAGACCTTCGAGCATCCCCACCTGCGGGCGCTGCTGGGTGCCTGGGGGATGCATCTCGACTTTGCGCCGGACATCGCGGGCGGGGCGCTGTTTCCCTACCTCGAGGGCATGGCGGGGCAGGCGTTCGGCATGGCGCTGGGGCAGGGCGGGGCGGATACCGTCACCCGCGCGCTGGTCAGCGCGATCCGCGCGCGGGGCGGGGTGGTCGAGACCAACGCCGAGGTCACGCTGATCCGCCATTCGGGCGGCAGCGTCTCGGGTGTCGACCTGGCCGATGGGCGCAGTTTCGACGCCACCCGCGCGGTGATCGCCGGGATCGCCCCCGGCGCGCTTCCTCGGCTGACCTGCGGCACCGAACCGGCCTTCGACGCCAGGATGACCCGCTTCGCCCACGCGCCCGGCACGATGATGATCCACCTCGCGCTGGATGCCCTGCCCGGCTGGCGGGCCGAGCCGCTCAAGCGTTTCGCCTATGTCCACCTCGCCCCCAGCCTCGACCAGATGGCAAAGACCTATGCGCAGGCCAGGGCGGGGCTTCTGCCCGACGAGCCGATCCTCGTCGTCGGCCAGCCGACGCTCTTCGATCCCTCCCGCGCGCCCGAGGGCAAGCATGTGCTCTGGGTGCAGGTCCGCATGGCCCCCGGAACGATCACGGGCGACGCCGCCGGGACCATCGCCGCGCGCGACTGGGCGCAGGCGGCGGACCCCTTCGCCGAGCGCGCGCTGGATATCCTCGAGGCGCACGCGCCGGGCACCCGCGCGCAGATCGTCGCCAGGCGCATCGTGACCCCGCAGGAACTGGAGGCCGACAACCCGAACCTTGTCGGCGGCGACCAGGTCTGCGGCAGTCACCATCTTGCGCAGAACTTTCTCTTCCGTCCGGCACGCGGTCATGCCGACGGCTCTACCCCGATCCGCAACCTGCACCTTACCGGCGCCGCCGTCTGGCCCGGGGCGGGGACAGGCGCGGGCGCGGGATTCCTGCTGGCGCAGAAGCTGGCGGGCAAGTGACCGGACAACGAACAACCAACAGGGGATCAGACGCCATGCAATTGAACCGCCGAAGCCTTCTCAAGCTCTCCGCCGCGTCCGTGGCGGCGGGGGCCATCGGCCTGCCCGCCCGCGCGCAGGCCATCGACGAGCTGGTCATCGCCTACAACGTCAACCTGCCGTCCTGGGATCCGACCGTCGGCCCCAGCGCGGTGAACCCGACGATCCAGGGGCTTTACCAGTCCGTCTTCGACCAGTTCATCCTGCAACAGCCCGACCTGTCGCCCGCGCCCGGCCTGCTGATCGAATGGGGCTGGAACGACGACCGCACCAAGGTCATGATGACCGTCCGCGAGGGCGTGACCTGGCACGACGGCTCGCCCTTCACCGCCGAGGACGTGGCCTGGAGCCTCGAACGCGCGGCGAACCCCGAAACCGGCAACCCGATCAACTTCGTCTGGTCGACGCTCGGCAACTTCGCCGTCGAGGGCAACACCGTCACCGCGGACGTGAAGCAGTTCGACCCGACCATCTTCAAGTGGATGTATTTCCTGACCGGCTACGTCCTGCCGAAGGCCTATTACGAAAAGGTCGGCGCCGACGGCTTCGAGGCGGCGCCGATCGGCACCGGCCCCTACATGGTCGACAAGTTCGAGCGCAACGCCTTCGTGCGGCTGAAAGCCAACGCCAACTACTGGGGCGGCAAGCCGGAGTTCGAGACGGTGACGATCAAGTTTGTCACCGACGCCCTGGCCCGCGTGGCCGAGGTGGAAAGCGGCAACAGCCATGTCACGCTGGAAATGCCCTACGAGGAATACGACCGTTTGAAGGGTGGCCCGCTGGCGGGCGTGGCCAAGCCGGTGTCGGATATCGGGATGATCTTCCTGAACGACATCGACGTGATGCTCGACCCCAACGTGCGCAAGGCGGCGGCGATGGCGATCGACAAGCAAACCATCATCGACCGGCTGCTGTCGGGCTATGGCGTCAAGATCGACACGTTGCAGACGCCGGAATACGACGCTTACGACGCCTCGATCACCGTGCCCTACGACCCGGAAGGGGCCAAGAAACTGCTGGCGGAGTCGGGCTATGGCCCCGACAAGCCGGTCAAGTTCACCATCCAGACAACCCGCGGCTTCAAGCCGAAGGATTACGAGATGGTGCAGGCCATCGTCGGGCTGTGGCGCAAGGTGGGCATCGAGGCCGAGATCGAGGTCTACGAGATCGCCAAGCACTACGAGTTGCGCGCGGCCGACACGCTGGCCCCGGCGGCCTTCTACAACTGGGGCAACTCGGTGGGCGATCCGACAACCTCGACCGGCTTCGCCATGTTCGGCCCCTCGCCGCACTCGGTCTGGGACGGCGAGGATCTGATCAACATGATCGGCCCGCTCTGGGGCGAGGCGGACGAGGACAAGCGCATCGCCGGCTGGAAGGCGGTCGACAAGTACATCGCCGAAAACGCGCTGGTGATCCCGCTGCTGCAATACGTTCAGCCGATCCTGCACGCCCCGGGCGTCAAGGTCGTGCCCCATGCCTCGGGCGCGCTGCTGCCGCACCTGATGACGCGCGCTTGAACCCTTCCGGCGCGCGGGAGCGATCCCGCGCGCCGAATCCCCGATGCAGCTCTTCCGCGCCATCCTCCTGCGACTGGTCACAACCGCCGTGACGCTGGCCGGCGTCGCGGTGATCGTCTTCACCGTGATCCGCGTCGTTCCCGGCAACCCCATCGCCATGATGCTGCCCCCCGGCGCGACCGAGGCCGATATCGCGCGGCTGACGGCTTTGTACGGCCTCGACAAATCCCTGCCGCAGCAATTCGCGATCTGGGTCGCGGGCGTCATGCAGGGCGACTTCGGCACCTCGATCACCGCGCGCCAGCCGGTGCTCGACCTCGTGCTGGGCCGTCTCCCCGCCACGCTTGAACTGTCGCTGATGGCGCTGGTCCTTGCCGTCGCGCTGGGCGGCACGGTGGCCGTTCTCGGCACTCGCCTGCGCGGCGGGCGGACCGAGACGGCGCTGGACGTGGTCAACGGCGTCGGCCTCTCGGTCCCGGATTTCCTCTGGGCGCTGGTGCTGATCCTGCTGCTGGGCGTGCTCTGGCCGGTGTTCCACATCTCGGGCCGCGTCACGCCCTCGCTGAACCTGCCCTTCGCCACCAACTTCTACCTGCTCGAAAGCCTCCTCCGCCTACGCCTCGACCTCACCGTCGACCTGCTCGCCCACATGTTCCTGCCCGCCCTCGCGCTGGCAATCCCGCTGGGTGCCATCGTCGCGCAGGTGCTGAAGCAGAGCCTGAAGGAGACGATGAACCTCGATTACGTCGTCCTTGCCCGCACCAAGGGCTATGGCGAGACCCATGTGATCCTGCACCAGGCCCTGCGCAACGCCGCCTTGCCGACGCTGACGCTCGTCGGGGTGCAGTTCACCTTCCTGATCGGCGGCACCGTGATCGTCGAACGCCTGTTCTCCTACGAGGGGCTTGGCAACATGGCCATCGACGCGGTGATCAATCGCGACCTGCCGCTGATCCAGGGGATCGTGCTGCTCTACGCCGCCCTCTTCACCGCCGTGAACCTGGCGGTCGACCTGCTCTATGCCGTGCTGAACCCGAGGCTGCGGCATGGCTGACGGTCGCTCTCTCGTCCGCCGCCGCGCGGGGCTGCGCCTCTGGCTCTCGGGCGGCTGGCTGGTCTTGCTGGTGCTGGTCGCGGTCTTCGCCCCGCTGATCGCGCCGAAGGATCCGCTTGAACAGGATCTGTTCCTCGGCCGCCTGCCGCCGTTCTGGATGGCAGGCACCGAACCCGGCTTCTGGCTCGGCACCGACAGTCTCGGCCGCGACGTGCTCTCCCGCCTGCTCCACGGCGCACGCATTGCGCTGGTCGTCGCGGTGGTCGCAGGCACGCTCACCTGCCTGATCGGGGCGGCGCTGGGACTGCTCGCGGGCTACCTGCGCGGCTGGGTCGATCTGCTGATCTCGCGCCTCATCGACATCTGGATGGCCTTCCCGCCGGTGCTGTTCTCGATCCTGCTGATTGCCGTCCTCGGACCCGGACTGTCGTCGATCATCATCGCCATCGTGGTCATCGACTGGACCCGCTTCGCCCGCGTGGTGCGGGCCGAGGCGATGGGGCAGGGCGCGATGGACTATGTCGCCTCGGCTCGCGTGGCCGGGCGGGGGCGCATCGGGATCATGCTGCGCGAGGTGCTGCCGAACGTGCTGCCGACCATCGGCGTGCTGCTGACGCTGGAAATGGGCATCGCGGTGATCGTCG
>JAGRMS010000480.1 GCA_020441135.1 Pseudooceanicola sp. | reverse complement strand
CCCCAGGCGTTGACGTGGAACATCGGCACCACCGGCATCACCGTGTCCGAGGCCGAATAGCCGATCACGTCGCGCGTGTTCGACGCAAAGGCGTGCAGCAAGGTCGAGCGATGCGAATAGAGCACGCCCTTGGGATTGCCTGTGGTCCCCGACGTATAGCAGAGCGACGAAGCAGTGTTCTCGTCCAGCACCGGCCAGGCGAAAGCCTCGTCGCCGCCCGCGACCAGGTCGTCGTACCAGACAACGCCCGGCACCGCCTCGGCGACCTCGGCGTCCTCGGCCCCCATGTAGACATAGTGCTGCACCGTGGCGAACTGCCCGCGCAGCGCCTTGACCAGCGGCAGGAAGGTGCGGTCGAAGAACAGCACCCGGTCCTCGGCATGGTTCAGGATGTAGACGAGCTGCTCGGGGAACAGGCGCGGGTTCACCGTGTGGCAGACGAAGCCCGCGCCGCTGACGCCGTAGTAGATCTCCAGGTGCCGCCGGTTGTTCCAGGCCAGCGTCGCGCAGCGGGCCTGGCCCTCCAGCCCCAGCGCCGTCAGCGCCGCCCCCAGCCGCCGCGCGTTGGCCGCCACGCCGCCCCAGGTGGTCGCCTCGGTCCCGCCGGTGGTGTTCACCGACCAGATCTCCGTGCCGCCATGATAGCGCACCGCATGGTCGATCAGCGCCGAAATCAGCAGCGGCTTCGACATCATCTGTCCGAGCATCAATTCTCTCCCCTCGTGGTCGCGCGCACCCTGCCGCGCGCTCCGGGCAATGGCAAGATTGCCCTTGCGACTCCGCGCCTTGCAGGCTAGCGCAGGGCCATGACGCTGCGTTATCTCACCCCGCTGACCGCTGACGAGCAACTGGCCCATGGCCTCGACGCGCCGCAGACGCTGGCCATCGCCGACCGCGTGCGCTTTGCCGAGCTGGACGTGCAGGAGCATGTCAACAACAAGGCCTACATGGGCTGGTTCGAGACGCTGCGCATCGCCTATGTCGATACGATCTGCGCCCCCCATTTCGGCGGCGTGCGGCCACGCATCCTCTTGCACTCGGTCCACCTGCGCTATGTGCAGGAGATGCTGCGCGACGAGGACTACATCGCCACCGCCCGCGTGGCCGGGTTCCGGCAGAATTCCTTCACCCTCGACCAGCAGCTCTGGTCCGGCACCCTGCGCGCCCGCATGACGGCGGTGATCGTGCTGGGGCAACCCGAGGGCGACGACCGCTTCGCCCTGCCCGAAAGCCTCAAGGCGCAGTTCCTGACTCTCGACCGCGCCATCGACGAAAGCGCGTAGGGCGGTCCTGCCCCGCCGCCTTCAAACGGCCCCCCCGACAACCCGCGCCTGCCCCCATCTTCCATTTGCTGAAAATATCCTCGCCGAAGGCCACGCGCCGCAGGCGCGTTCCCGCGGCACTTCCGGGTTCCGTAGGGCGGGGCTTGCCCCGCCGCCATTACCCCAGCGTATCCGGATCCCGCCCCGGTCGCGCGCGATAGGTCGGCAGCACCCAGCCGAAGGCAAGCGCCCCGGCGCGGATGCACAGCGCCAGCACAAACCCGGTCGCCGCGCTCGGCCCCTGCCCCAGCCCCGCCGCCCCCGCCACGACATAGCCCAGCGCCCCGGCCAGTGCGGCGCTGACGTAGATCTCGCGCCGCAACAGGACCGAAGGCTCTCCCGCCAGCACGTCGCGCAGGATGCCGCCCAGCGTGCCGGTCAGCATTCCCATCACCACGGCGACCGCAGGCGATCCGGTGACGGCCAGCCCCTTCGAGGCCCCGAGCACCGAATAGGCGGCCAGCGCGACGGCATCGAGCCAGAGCAGCCAGCGCCAGCGGGATTCGACCAGGGGAGCGGTGAAATAGATCAGCACGGCCGCGCCCGCGCAGATCACGATGTAGACCGGCGCGGCGATCCAGAACACCGGCACGTCCAGGATCAGGTCGCGCACCGTGCCGCCGCCGATCCCGGTTGCAGCCGCCAGGAACAGGAACCCGATGATGTCGAGCTGCTTGCGCGAGGCGGCCAGCGCCCCGGTGGCGGCGAAGAGCGCGACGCCGAGGTAGTCGAGGATCAGCATCGCAGTCATCGTAGCCTTCCCGGTAGGGTGGGCAATCTGCCCACCATCGGCCCGCCCCTCACCCGATGCAAGACGCCTGGGCGAATGCGCTTCCCTCCCCCTTCACGGGGAGGGAGAGGGAGGGGGTCTTCCCCCGACCCGAAGTCACGCCCGGTCCAGGCCGCCGCCGTTGCGATGCACGAACGCCACCAGCGCCGCGGTCGAGCCGTCCTTGCCCTCGGCCCCCACCGTCCCGTCCACCACCGGCCCCAGCGAGGTCGCCAGTTCCTTGCCAAGCTCCACGCCCCACTGGTCGAAGGAGTTGATCCCGAGGATCACGCCTTCGACGAAAACCCGGTGCTCATAGAGCGCGATCACCTGCCCCAGCGCCTCGGGCGTCAGCAGCGGCCAGGCCAGCGTGACCGAGGGCCGGTTGCCCGGAAACACCCGGTGCGCCGCCTGGCGCTCCAGCTCGGCGCCTTCGAAGCGGCCCGCGACCTTGGCCCGCGCCTCGTCCAGCGACCGCCCGCGCATCAGCGCCTCGGACTGGGCGAGGCCGTTGGCGACCAGCAGGCGGTGATGGTGGGCAAGGTCCGGCTCGTGTCCCTGCGCCGCCACCATGAACTCGCAGGGGATCACCGCCGTGCCCTGGTGGATCAGCTG
>JAGRMS010000479.1 GCA_020441135.1 Pseudooceanicola sp. | reverse complement strand
CCCGACCACGGCACCGCCTTCGACATCGCGGGGAAAGGCATCGCGAAACCCGACAGCCTGATCGCGGCCCTGAAGCTGGCGCAGACGATGGCGGCCCGCTAGGGGCCGGCGGCGGGGCAAGCCCCGCCCTACGCCAATCCCGAACGCCGCGACCGCGGATAGGCCCGCGCGCGCCTGCGGCGCGATGCGCTTCGCGCAGGAGTATTTCTGAAGAAAAGAAGCAGGGCCGGCGTTCCTGATTTCTTCTCTTTCCAAATATCTCCGGGGGAGTCGCCCGGAACGGGCGGCGGGGGCAGCGCCCCCATGCGGCCGCGCCTACCCGCCCAGCTGCGCCCGGAAGATCGCCACGTTGACCGCCAGTTCCGGCAGCAGGAACTGGAACAGGCGTACCACCTCCAGCACCTCCTCCAGGCTTGCATCCCGCTCGGCCGCCGCCTGCAGCGCCTCGGGAGTCAGCCCGCCGGGGTTGGGCAGACCCGCCATCAGCGTCAGCGCCTCGCCATGCACCACGTCCACCGCAGCCATGTGATCGACGCTGCCGATCATCGGGCGCAGGTCGTCCCAGGCCAGCCGGAAGTAGCTCGGCCAGCGCGCCAGCGCGCGGTAGTCGGTGTTGACGAATGGCAGCCCAAGCGCCCTGCGGATCTCGTTGTAGACCCGCACCGTCGCGGCATCGGCGTGGTGGGGTTCCATCAGGATCAGCTTCTCCGGCGCGGGCGGGGCATGACGCGCGGTGCTGCGCGTCACTGTCCTTGTATCCGACAAGGCCGCCCCCTCGAGCAGCAGCCGCGCGGCGGTCGCGATCAGCAGGTAGGGCATGTTCCCGTGCGAGAAGACCTCGACCAGCGCGCGGATCTCGGCGATCTCGCGCTCGCCGTAGCCTGCGGCTTCCAGCGCCGCCACCATGTCGCGGGTCGGAATTGCGGCGACTGTCGACTCCGTCACCCGGCGCAACCGCTTGATCCCGGCGACGAATTCCTCGCTCTGCGCCAGCGGGCGCAGGCCGCGCCAGAGCGTGCCCCAGAAGTTCGGGTAATGCGCGAAGGCCATCGTCACCACGCCCATCCACGGCACCTGGAGCACGCTGCGGGTGTCCTGGTAGACCTGCGTCAGCGCCGGTCCGGCGGCATAGTCCGGCACCGGGTGGATCGGCGGGACGGGATGCGGTTTGCGGCGGGGATAGCGGACCTTCATGGGTGACGAGACTATGCGGTTTCCTTCCGCTATCAAGAGTTGTATTGCGCGGGCCTTCGCCGCCAGATGGAAAGAACCACCATGCGCCCCGCCGCCGCCCTTGCGGCCTTGCTGATGACCGCCCATGCCGCCACCGCGCAGGACGCCGCGCTGGTAAATTTCGCCCGGGCGGCGCTGGCCGATCTGCAGGCCCGCTCCTTCGGCGACAACCGCGAGTATTGCGGACGCATCGGCATCGACGGCGAGGGCCGGCTGGTCGCCTCGCGCACGCGCAAGGGCCGGCGCGACGGCTGCACCCCGCGGCAATTGCCTCGCGGGGCGCGGGCGCTCGCATCGTTTCACACCCATGCCGCCTTCGATCCCGCCGCCGACAGCGAGGTGCCCTCTCCGCAGGATCTCGACAGCGACATGGCCGAGGGGATCGACGGTTTCGTCGCCACGCCCGGCGGGCGGCTTTGGTTCAACGATGGCGCACGAGGCGAGACGCGGCTGATCTGCGGTCCGTTCTGCCTGCCCGCCGATCCGGCCTATCGCGAGGGCGTCTGGGGGCCTATCGCGCCGGGCTACACCCTGGACGGGCTGGCCGCGCGGCTCTTGCCTGACGACGGGCCGGTTCCCGCCCGGCGCGACCGCTGACCTCGGCGATCCCCCGCCCGGATCAGAATTTCTTAACCCGCTCCAGTTCTTGTTAACCAATTATTAACGATCGCCTCTATGCTTTGCCGAAGCCAGGGCCGCGGCCCGGAGCCGATGGAGAAGTCAGAGCAGGCCGGGTAGAGTGAGCAAGACCGTCGCGCAACTGGCGCAGCAGATCATTGTCAGCGACATGACCGGGCTGGCAGAGTTGTTCCGGGCGCGTGGCGTGCCTGTGCCCGCGATCACCTGGTCGCCCGATCCCGAGCTCGCGGGCTATCCGCTGGAGCGCGGATTTGCCGCCACCTGCAAGGGCTTCACGCGACAGGACGGGATGCTGGACGGAGATGCGCTGAACCTCGACGCCTTTGGCGGCATGGCCGACTGGCTATCGGTCCTCGAGTGCGATGCGACCGGCGCGCTGCGTTACGCCTTTATCGGCAAGGGGCATGTGACCGGTCGCAACGGCGTCTCCGCCGGGGAGTCGCCGCAAACGATTCCCGGAGTGATCGGGGTTTACCTTGCCGCCACCTGCGAAGCCGCGATCCAGCGTCGCGAAACGCTGCTGACCGTCCATCGCCCGGCCGGTCAAAGATTTCCCGCGACCTGGCGGCGCACGATCGTGCCGGCGATCCGCGCCGGGGGCAAGATGGGCTGCCTGGTGCTGAACTGCACCGCAAACGACTTGCGGGCGGGGCTGGAGGTGGTTCCGGCGGCGGTCCTGATCGTCGATGGGGGCATGACCGTGCGCCACGCCAACAAGGCGGCGCGGGTGTTGTTCGACCAGGGCACGATGGGCAACGGCCCCGCCGGGCTGTTCGAGTTCAGCGGCCTCGACCTGACGCTGGACCGGAGTCCGGATGACATCCTGGCGGGCGGCAATCACCGCCAGATGACCGTCCGCCACGTCAGCCTGCAACGGATCGGGCGCTTTCACGTCACGGTCAGCGCGATGACCCATTTCGGCACCGCCTACTATGTGCTGCTGGTGCAGCGCCCCGGCGACCTGGACACCTAGACCCTGTCGAGTTCCGCAAGGATGGCCTCTGTATCCGCCCCCGGTGCGGGTGCCGGACGCGGTGTCCGTTGTGCAACGCCGACGAAACGCGGCGCCGGGGCGGCCTGGAGCGCGCCGTCCACCGTTTGCCAGATCCCGCGTCCCTGGCTCAAAGGGTGATCCTGCGCTTCCTGCGGGGACAGCACCGGGGCGACGCAGGCATCGCCCTCGGCAAAGACCGCCTCCCATTCGACCCGCGTGCGGGTGGCGAACAGCGCGGCGAGGCGGTCTCCGTTGGCGGGCCAGAGGCTGCGGTCCATCTGCCGTTCCATTTGCGGATCGCCGGTCAGCCCCAAGCGGGCGAGGAATTCGGCGTAGAACTTCGGCTCCAGGCACTGCACGCCCATGAAACCGCCGTCCGAGGTGGCGTAGGCGCGCGAGAAATGCGCACCGTCTAGCAGGCTCTGGCCGCGTTCGGGGACAAAGGCGCCGGTCTGCGCCATCGTCATCAGCAGGTTCATCATGTGGGCCGACCCGTCGCAGATCGCCGCGTCGACGACGCAACCCTTGCCGGTGGCGCGCGCGTTCAGAAGACCCGCCAACAGGCCCACCGCCAGATACATCGCCCCGCCGCCGATGTCGCCGACCAACGTTGGCGGTGCCTGCGGCGGCTGGCCTGGCAGCGAGGCAGTCCAGAGCGCGCCCGACAGCCCGATGTAGTTCATGTCGTGCCCGGCCCGGTGTGCCATCGGGCCATCCTGGCCCCAGCCGGTC
>JAGRMS010000478.1 GCA_020441135.1 Pseudooceanicola sp. | reverse complement strand
TCCTTGCCCGCGATGAACTGCACGTCGTCGACCATCAGCACATCGACCGAGCGGAACATCTGCTTGAAATCCAGCATCTTCTTTTCGCGCAGCGCCTGCACGAAGCGATACATGAACTGCTCCGCCGACAGATACAGCACGTTGGCGTTCGGATTGCGCTCGCGCATCTCGCGGGCGATGGCGTGCATCAGGTGCGTCTTGCCAAGGCCGACGCCACCGTAAAGCACCAGCGGATTGAACGTCACCGGCCCGCCCTCGCTGACGCGGCGCGCGGCGGCATGGGCCAGCTCGTTCGGCTTGCCAACCACGAAGGTGTCGAAGGTGAAACGCGGATCCAGCGGCGCGTTGTAAAGATCGGACACGGCGCCCTCACCGCCGCGCGCGGGCTGCGCCCGCATGACCCGCTGGCCGGCATGATCGGCGGCCGCGACCGGCGCGGATTTGCGGCCCGAGGCCTTGCCCGCGACCTTGAACAGCAGCCGCTTGACCTCATGCCCCGCGACGGCGAATTCGTGCAGGATCAGGTCCGAGAAAGTCTGTCCGACATAGTTTCCGGTAAAGTTGGTCGGCACATGAAAGACCGCCACACCTTCCTCGATCCCCGCGAAGTCCAGCGGTTCGATCCAGGTGGTGAAGTTGTTCTGTCCGACGGTCTTCAGCAGCCGCTGTCGAAGTTTGCCCCAATGGTCGTCTGTCATCTGGCGCCCCATGCATCCCCTTGCCGGCCTTGCGGCCTGTTCGTGATTACCGGTGTCCCGACCGGTCGATCCATCTGGCATGGGGGCAGCAGGCCATTCGCAGCGAACGGCAGAATGCCCTGACAGAGCACTCCTCCGGATTGCATCGCACCCGCGATCCAGGCCTGGCAGAGGCAGGGACAACAGGCGCGGTGAACCGCGGACATATCATGTGACAGCGCCCCGTTGCGTAAAGCAGCCTGTGCAACGGTGCGTACCGCACGGCCTCTCCGGCCTGTTTCGCGGCGCCGGTCCCGGCCTCCTCCCGCATGCCTGCCGGGAATCGCCGGGAACGTCCTGTCCCCCCAAGAGCGAGTGGAATCGCAGGACTGTCCTAGCAACTCCGCGCGGCTTGCGGCAACGAAACTATGCTGTTGACTCCCCCTTTTCGGCGGGGGCCCGCGGAGGCTGCAAGATTCTCGACCCCCACCCCGGAAAAGCAGAAAGGCGCTGCCATGGGCAACGCCTTGCTGTCTCAGGAAATTCGTTAACGCGTTTCCGTCAGGCCATTGCCTTCACGCGCGAGGAGAGGCGCGACATCTTCCGCGCAACGGTGTTTTTATGCAACACACCCTTGGTCACGCCGCGCATCAGTTCCGGCTGAGCGGCGCGCAGGGCGGCGTCGGCCGATTCCTTGTTGCCGGATGCGATGGCTTCCTCGACCTTGCGCGCAGGAAGGTGCGGATGCGCGAACGGCGAGCCTTGTTGATGGCAAAGCGCGCCTCGTTCTGACGGGCGCGTTTCTTGGACTGGGGCGAATTGGCCATGTGTCGGGTTCCCTTGGGATCGGTTCAGAATATCGAACGCATGAATGGTCCCCGACTCCGGGTTTGGTACCGGACGATTCCTGCCAGAGCGGGCATCACGCGCATGTAGCGGCGGCGTATAGTGCAGATTGCCGGGCGGGGAAAGCCCTTATTTCACTTGTCCCGGAACTGCGGCTGGCGCTTTTCCATGAAGGCCGCCATGCCTTCCTTCTGGTCCTCGGTGTTGAACAGCGAGTGGAACACGCGGCGTTCGAACAGGATGCCTTCCGACAGCGTCGTCTCGAACGACCGGTTCACCGCTTCCTTGATCGCCATCACCGTCAGCATCGACTTCTCGGCGATCTTCTGCGCCGCAGCCATCGCCTCTTCGTGCAGCTTCTTGGCGGGCACCACGCGGCTGACGAGGCCGGACCGTTCAGCCTCTTCCGCGGTCATGAAGCGCCCGGTCAGGTTCATGTCCATCGCCTTGGACTTGCCGACGAAACGGGTCAGCCGCTGCGTGCCGCCCATGCCGGCCATGACTCCCAGGTTGATCTCGGGCTGGCCGAACTTGGCGGTATCGGCGGCGATGATGAAATCGCATGCCATCGCCAGTTCGCAGCCGCCGCCCAGCGCGTAACCGGAAACCGCCGCGATGATCGGCTTGCGGATGCGCATCATCCGGTCGCTGGCGCCCGCGAACATGTTCTCGGTAAAAACGTCCACGAAGGACTTCTCGGACATCTCCTTGATGTCGGCCCCGGCGGCAAAGGCCTTCTCCGACCCGGTGACGACGATACAGCGCACCTTGTCGCTGGCGTCGGCCTCTTCCAGCGCGGTGCAGAGTTCGTCGAGCAGCTGGGTGTTCAGCGCATTCAGCGCGTCGGGCCGGTTCAGGCGGATCAGGGCGACATAATCCTCGGTGTCGACGGTGATCATCTCATAGGCCATCTGGACGTGCTCTCGATTGTTCCGTTTGTACCCCGTGTCCTTACCACGGGTGCAGCCTGCCGCAAGTCATCTCTGGCATTTCGGACAGTGGAAGGACGACCGCCCGGACTGCACCAGCCTGTGAATTGTGCCATCGCAGCCCGGTCGGCGGCAAGCCTCGCCTTCGCGGCCGTAGACGTCGAAGGAATGCTGGAAGTATCCCAGTTCGCCGTCCGCCCGGCGATAATCCCGCAAGGACGACCCGCCCGCCTCGATCGCCTCGCCCAGCACCTGCCGGATGACAGGCACCAGGCCGGCCACCCGCGCTGCCGCGATCTGCCCGGCCTTGCGGCGCGGCGAGATCCCTGCGCGATACAGCGCCTCGCAGACGTAGATGTTGCCCAGACCCGCGACGATCCCCTGGTCCAGCAGCGCCGCTTTCACCGGCGTGTCCTTGCCCCGGAAGGCGGCAACGAGGTGATCCTCGTGGAAGTCGTTGCCCAGCGGCTCGGGCCCCAGCACCGCGATCAGCCGGTGCTCCCCGGCCCGCGCCGTTTCCATCAGGTCCATCGCGCCAAAGCGGCGGGGGTCGTTGAAGACGATCCGCGCGCCGTTCTCCATGTGAAAGACAACGTGGTCATGCTTCTCGGGCATCGCGTGCTCATGGGTGAAGACCCCCAGCGGATCGCCCGAAACCGTCATCCGCCCCGACATGCCCAGGTGCATCAGCAACGTCTCGCCACTGTCGAGGTCCGCCATAAGATACTTCGACCGCCGCCCCAGCCGCTCGATCCTGCGCCCGGTCAACCGCTGCGCCATCCGCTCGGGGAAGGGCCAGCGCAGGTCTGCGCGGTTCACCTCGGCCCGCGCGATCACCTGCCCCTCCATCACCGGGGCCAGCCCCCGGCGGACGGTTTCGACTTCGGGCAGTTCGGGCATGGCGTCGGGTCCGGGGCAAAGGGGCCGCATTGTGCCGCCCCGCAACGCCCTATAACAAGAGGCAATCCTCTGGAACGGCAAGGCCCCATGACCGACGACAGCAACAGAACCACCCATTTCGGGCGCGAGACCATCCCCGAGGGGGAGAAGGCGGGCCGTGTCCAAGGCGTGTTCAACTCGGTCGCCTCGAAATACGACGTGATGAACGACGTGATGAGCGTCGGCATCCACCGTCTCTGGAAGGACGCGATGATGGACTGGCTGGCGCCGCGGCCCGGCCAGCGCCTGCTCGACGTGGCCGGCGGCACCGGCGATATCTCCTTCCGGTTCCTGAAGCGCGCCGGCCACGGCCATGCAACCGTGCTCGACCTGACCGAGCCGATGCTGGCCGAGGGCCGCAAGCGCGCCGAAGCGGCACAGATGGAGGGCAGCCTCGACTGGGTGGTCGGCGACGCCATGGCCCTGCCCTTCGAGGACAACACCTTCGACGTCTACACCATCTCCTTCGGCATAAGGAACGTGACCCGCCCCCAGGACGCCCTGAACGAGGCCTTCCGCGTGCTGAAGCCCGGCGGGCGGCTGATGGTTCTGGAATTCTCGCAGCTGCCGAACGAGGGCTTGCAGAAGCTCTACGACCTCTACAGCTTCAACGTGATTCCCCGCATGGGCCAGCTCATTGCCGGCGACCGCGACAGTTATCAGTACCTAGTCGAATCGATCCGCAACTTCCCGGATCAGGA
>JAGRMS010000477.1 GCA_020441135.1 Pseudooceanicola sp. | reverse complement strand
CGGGCCGTTCGGGCCGTTCGGGCCGTTTCAGACCTGCAAGCCTTTGATCCTGAACGGCTTCCCCCTGACCCCCCTTTACCACTTTCGGGCGCAGACAGGCCATTTCGGGCCGTTCGGGCCGCAAATCACTCTGGATGAGACTAGGGGGGTGCGGGGTCATGTCACCACCTCGTCGCCGCTGAACCGGCTCGAGCGCGCCACAGGGTGGCCCTTGGCGTTGCGCGGGGCCTCGTCGAATTCGCGCTGGAAGAAGTCCTGGAAGCGGACGCCGGTGTAGCCGGTCACCCTTCGCTTGCCCGGGACATAAGTCCGCGTCGTGCCGGGATCCCGGTATCGCCCGGCGAGGTTCTTGAACTTGAGCGAGACCGTGCGGTCGCCCCACATGCCCTCGCCCTTTTGGTCGAGCCAGAGGTTGAACCCGTCCATCAGGTCGCGGGCGGTCACGAAGTCGGCAGGGTCGCCGCTGACGACGCAGGCGTCGCGCAGGAAGGTGCCGATCGGGTCGCTGTCGGCGCGATAGTCGAGCGTCGCGTCCAGCACCGCCTGCGGTTCCTGCAGGCCGTTCTCGAGGTAGTCCAGCAGGCCCTCGATCAGCCAGTTGAGAATCCCGGGCCCCTCGCCGACCAGCTTGTCGACCAACCCCTCGTCCCGCTCGGCGGGCGGTATCTGCACGTCGAAGGGCACCAGCAGCACGCGCCGCCAGATGCCGTCGTCGGTGCCCCGGATATCGGGCTTGTGGTTGCCCGAGATCGTCAGCTTGAAGATCGGCTTCACCTCGACGAAGTCGGCGTGCAGCGAGCGCACCAGGATCGGCTCGCCGCCGGTCAGTTCCTTGATCACGCTTTCCTGCAGGCGCTGGCCCTCTTCGGGTTCCGAGGCGCGCACCAGGCGGGCGTTCATCAGGGGCACCAGGTCAGGCGTCGCATCGCCGCCGCCGCGGCGGTTGGTGCCGGTCAGGCTTTCGATCTTGGCGGTCGCGGCATAGTCTCCGAACAGCCGCGCGATGGTGTCGGCCAGCACCGATTTGCCGTTCGCGCCGGAGCCATACCAGAAGCAGAACTTCTGCTCGCCCGTCAGCCCCGACATCGAATAGCCAAGCCATCGCTGCAGAAAGGCCCGCATCACCGGGTCGGGCTGCACGCGCTCGAGGAAGGCGTCGAAGCGTTTCCGCTGGGCCTTCGGGTCATAGGCCACCGGCATCAGCTTGGTGATGCGCTGGCGGATCGCCCGGCCGGGCACGGCCGAGTCGCGGGCATGCGGATCGAGGCGGACGGACGAGGTGCGCGAAAACCCCTCGGCTGGACCGCCCTGGACGGTAAAGCGCAGCGTGCCGGTTTCGGTGTTCACCGACAGCGGGTCCGCATCCAGCTCGTCGACCTCGTGGGCCAGCTGGACCGTTGCCTCGGTCAGCATCGCCGCGATCCGCCCGGTGTTGCCCGAGGTCTTGGCGAAGCTGCGGTGATCCGATTTCATCGACGATTTGCGGTCCTTCAGCTTGCGAATCCAGATCAGGCGCTGGGTGATATCCTCGAGGTCGATCTGCTGCTGGCTGGTTCGCTCGGTCGGGTCGATCTCGCGCAAGATCGCCTCCTGGCCGCGCAGACCGGGCTCGGCGTCGATCTCGCGCAGCTGCCAGTCCTCGAGGGCGAGGTGCGGGATCTCGGCGATGATCCGTTCCTGCACCTGCTGCGCCTTGCCGCGCACCTTGATGTCGTCGGGGTCCTTCTGCCACCGCTTGCCATCCCAGACGTGCCAGCCGACGCGCGGCACGATCATCGCATCGGCACCGTAGTAGAGCGCGAACCGTCGGCCGTTGCCGGTGTCGTTCAGGGGCAGCTTCGCGCCCGCGATCTCGGGGTCGCCTTCATCCGGGGTGCGGGGCGGCGGATCGTTCGGCGGAACGTCGTCACCGGGCGTGACGGTTTCGGGATCCTTGAAGCGGCGGCGGACCTCGTCGAGGTGGATGGTCGTCATGTGGCCCCCAGCTCGGGATTGTGGCGGTGATGGGCGAAGGTCAGGAAGTCAGGCCGGGTGTCGGGCGGCAGGTCGCGCCAGTCGAGGAAGACATGCTCGATATGGCTGCGCCCGGTGTCGGTGATCTCGCGCAGGCGCAGCTGCAGCACGGCGGCCGCCTCGCGAAAGGCATAGGCCTCGACCAGCTGCAGCACGACGTGCTGGACCTCACGGTCGCGGGGACTGGCCTCAGGGAGGGCGATGCTCGAGTCAGTCATGGGCATAGCCCACCACCATCTGACCTTCGATGAGCGAGTGCATCAGAAGGTTGATTTCGACCGTCGCCTCGGGTGACAACCCGTCTCCGGTGGCCGTTGCCGTCTCGACAGCGTCCAGCACCTCGAACAGCATATCCAGCCGAGCCTGCAGAGCGTCCCGATCCGCCCGCAAAGCAACCAAGGCGTCGTCCCGGGCGGCCAGCATCCTCGCCGCCTTGGCGTTCCACATCGCGACCGATTCCGCGTGCATCGGGCAGGCCGCGTCGATCGCGGGCCAGACGACGCGGCAGGCGGTGAAGCCGTTGGTGTCGACCTCGGGGTCGGGGGTGCCGCAGCAGGGGCAGGCGACGGGTTTAGTCACGGTTCGCCAACTCCAGCAGCACGTCGGCGTGGCAGGGCTGATCCGGCGGGCACCAGCAGGCTAAGTCCTTGCCGCGCAGGGCAATCGCCCCGGAGATGATCTTGCCGATGTAGCTTTCCGGATGCGCCTGCGGGGCGCACCATGATCCGCCGCTGTCGAAGCCCGTGACCGCCGCCCTGAAGAGTCGAACCGCCTCGGCGGAATCCGGCACGCCGTCATCCCCGGCACGCCACGGGTTGCCCCACATCGTCGTTCGGTCGACGATCACGGCATCCGGGTTGTCCTGCCGCCACGGCTTGTGGCGGGTCATCTGCACGCGCTTAGGCATCGGTTTTGCCCTTCACTTGCGCAAAACCACCCTCACCCCAAGCGTCGCCCAACTGCTCCGAGACGATCCGGAGCGCACATTGCAACGGGATAGGACGACGACCGATATAGATTTGATGTTGAACCCATACACGAAGCTCTTCAACCAGGTCTTCACACTCGGCCGTCAAGGACGAAGAGCCCATTAACAAGTGTTCGGACAACCTCAGATCACTCATTCCCCATCCTTCCCTGTCAGCACATCGTTCAAATCCAGCCCCGCCCCCGCGTGCACGATCTGCCCGGTCAGGCCGGGGCGCAGGGCCATGGCGCGGCGCAGGCCGCGTTCCAGCGTGGCGCGGGTCGTCTTCGGGTTCGAATCCCCGTCCATGACGTAGATCAGGCGGCGCACCCAGGGCGGCGGCAGGAAGGCGGCCTCGTCGGCCAGGTCGGGGTTTGCCGACATCCGTTCGCCCGGGCGCCCGGCCCCGCCCATGTTGCCAAGGTCGACCCCCGCCCAATAGGCGGCGCCCGGCACCGCCTGCGCCACCAGGGCGGACAGCGTCGTCTCGATCCCCTCGCCCATGACCAGCGTGTCGGCGCCCGAGGGCGTCGCCAGGCGGATCGCCCCGCCCTTCTTCGACCCCCGGACCATCTTTGCCGGATAGCTGCCCTCGCCATGGCGGATCGCGGCCTTGCCATGCGGCGGGGCCGGATCGATCCAGGTCTGGTGCACGGCGTCGACCGTCGCCGTCGGCCGCCCCTCGCGCACGGCCGCGGCCGGGGCGATGGCGGCGATCATGCAGGGGCCGCGGTGCAGCGTGACCAGCTCGCGGCCGATCTTCTTGACGTAAGGATGATCGGGCAGGAAGCGCAGCGCGGGCGGCAGCACCGGCAGCAGGTCCGCCGTGATGCCCCGCGTGGCGAGGTAGGCGGCGATCAGCGTCCCCGGTGCCGGGACGGACCGTTGCCAGATCGCCCGGGCGTCGCCGATGGCCTGCCGCCGGTAGCGGTCGGTCGCCTCGGCCTGGCGGCGCTCGACCGCCTCGGCCCGGGCGCGACGGCGCGCGGCCTCGGCCGGATCGATCTCGGCCGGGGCGTCGCCCTGCAGCCAGGTCAGCGCCTCTCGGAAGCCCATCTGCGCGACCTGCTCGACCAGAGCGATGTTGTCGCCGCCCGCGATGCCGCACTTGCGGCAGAGAAAGGCATGGGTCCGCAGGTTGATGTTGAACCGGTCCTTGCCGCCACAGAGCGGACAGGGGCCGGTCAGTTCGGTCCCGTTCACCCGCAGCGCCGGGATCTTCAGCAGCGCGACGATCTCGGTCACCGGGCGGGCCTTGGCCTCGAGCCGGCGGAAATCCTCGGGTCGGTTCATCGGTTGAACCTCCAGCCGCTGGCGTCGCTCCACTGCGACACGCGCAGGGCTGCGACCTCCCGGTAATAGGCCGCCGTCTCGATCTTGAGCCGGGCCAGCGCGTTGCCGATCGCCCGTTCCCCCTCGGCCATCGCCAGCCCCCAGGCGGCGTCGCGCATCGGCGCCATGACGCCCTTCGTCTCGGGCACGTCGGCCAGCACGCCTTGCAGGGCGCGGTGCCAGTGGGCGAAACGCTCGTCGCGGACCACGACCATCGACAGCTGCGCGCAGATCGCCACCATCGCCGCCTCGGCCAGGCGCGCCCGTTCCGCCCGGTCAATCATGGCCGCAATCCCGCCGCTGCTGCCAAAGGGGCAGTTCCGCCGGGACCTCGCCCCGCTCCGCCAGCCAGGCGCGCACCGATTCCTGCAGGACGTTGCCTGCCGCCGGTGACTGGCCAGCGGACAGGAAGGCGAAGACCGCGACCCGCAGCGCATCGGGCGGCACGTCCGCCGACAGGGCCATCGTCAGCGACAGGATGTCCCGCCGCCCGACCTCGCCCAGGCGCGCGCGCCCGCCGATGGCGAAGGCGGCCGAGGCCAGCAGCATTTCGGGGGACTTTTGTCCGGACAACTCGCTCATGTCGACACCCGCACCTTGTGCCAGCGCGCCGTGACGCGCGACATCGGCAAGCCCCATTTCGCAGCCAGCTTCGCGCGCTGCGCGTGTGAACCGCCCTGGCTGATCAGCAGGGCGTCATGCTCCGGCGTCCAGATCGTGTCGATAGGTAGTTCGGGCCGCTCCGTCTCCGGAACCGGTGCCGCCACTGCAGGCATCGTCGCCGGTCTCGCCACCGGTTCGCCATGTGTGGTCGTGTCGGTAGACCGCGGGGGATTCGCGACACCCGGAGGAAAGGCACGGCGCAGGGCGCGCGTGACATTTTCCAGGGCGAGCTTGCGGTTGCTGTCGAACTGGCGGCCCGGTTCGTCGCGAATCCTGTCGATCCGGTTGCAGAGGGCCACCAGGTCGAGGCGACCGCAGAAGTCGACGAGGCTCTCCATGTCGACATCCGGTCTGGCGGCGACAGCCGACATCCACGGGCTCAGCACGTTGTCACGGTAGGACTCGACGTCTTTTCCGATCGACGACAGCTTGATCGCCATCAGCGCCCGCGTGACCACGGCAGCGCGACCGAAACGCACATGATCCAGCACCAAGGAGGTCGAGAAAATCTCGCACGGCTGCCGGTGCGCGGTCCCCTTGAGATAGGGCATCAGACGGCAACCAGCGGATTCGACCGCTGCCACCGATTTCAGCGCCACAGGCTCCCCGGCCGAAATCGCCGCCCTGAGCAGGTGATAGCGGCTGACCGCAGTGCGGTCTGTGTTGATCGCGGCAAAGGCTGCCGCCTGGCGGGCCGGATCGACCTCGACAACCATCGCCGGGATCCGCACCTGACCGGCAAGTGCCGCGGCGTGCGCGCGGTGCTGACCATCGATGATCGCGAACACGCCCTCGGGCAGTGGCGCGGCCATGACCGGTGTGAACCTCGACCAGTCGAAGGTCGCCGCGATCCGCCGGATGGTGCGCCAGTTCTTGGCACCGAGCGGCCGCTGATAATCCTCGTCGATCACCAGCTGGCTGACGTCCAGCCATTCGAGCCGCGGCGCCGGGCCCGGATCGGGGCGAGGCACGGGATCGCAGGTGGACAGGTCGATCGGGCGGAGGGTCATGATGCGATCCCCTCCAGCAACCCCGGTTCCTCAGGCTTCAGCAGATGCGCGGGAACCGGGGGATAATCGCCCGGCCGGGTCAGCGCCCGGCGGCAGGGCGGAATGCGGTGCTGTTCGGTGGCGCCGGTTGCGCCCTTGCGCCAGATCAGCCAGCTGTAGGCGGTGGCGCTGGCGGGCTTCTTCAGCTGCGCGGGACTTTTGTCCGTCGCCGGGTGCCAGACCGGCACGTCGGGGTCCAGCAGCACGCCCTTCCAGATCACAACCCGCTCGACAAACGGCAGGACGAAGGTCTCGGGGCAGTCGCGGAACAGGGTGCTGTAGCGGTCCGCTCCCTCGACAAAGGCCGAGCGGACGAACATCGCCACCCCGCGCCGCGCCAGCGTCAGACCCCGGCGGACGAAATCCGCGCCAAGGCGGAAGGGCGGATTGGTGATGATCCAGTCGGCGTCGGGCTGATCCATCGACCAGTCGACCAGGAAGTCGGCGGTCATGCTCTGCCCGTGAAATCCGTAGTCGTGCACGTCGCTGGCGACGACAATGTCGAAATACTCGGTCAGCGGCACCGCCATGTGGCCCCGGTTGCAGGCCGGTTCCCAGGCCTCCAGCAGGTGCGTCGGTTCGCCCTGGCGAATCAGGAATTCGCACAGCGCCCGCGTCGCCCAGGGCGGTGTCGGGAAATCGTCGAGGCTGTCGGGCGCCTCCGCCCTTTGCTGCATCACGGCGCTGGAGCGGTTCTGCGCCATCAGAGCCAGCCCCAACCCTGCAGCAGCGCCACCAACTCGTCGGCGAAAACCGTGCTGACCAGCGCCAGCAGATAGCCGCAGATAAGCGCTCCCGCCATGGGATTGCGCGGTGGCAGGGCGGGTCGTTCCGGCGCAGCGGCACGCTTCACCGGCCGCTCGGCCAGGTCGATCCGTCGCGCGATCTCGCGCGCCATCGTCGGCGTCAGCGAGACTTGCAGCCGGACGTAGCAATCGTCGGGCGTCGCCACGGCTGAAATCCGCAGCAGCTTCGCCAGCTCGGACGGGAAGTCCTCCGGCTTGGTGTCTGGGAGTAGAGTGAAGGTCGTCTGCGTCATGAACCCCTCCGGAAAGATCGGGCGCGGGTCGGCCCCGCGCCCGAAGTGGACAGGGAGGATGAGGGGCACACTCCGCGCATCCGCGGCCCCTCCGGTCGCGGCCGAGCAGGGCAGCGGTCGCCCTCGCGCGGTTGTCTCGTCGGGCCGGTCACGCGACCGACCCCAGCATCTGCGGCGCCGTCTCGGGATGGCGGCGCAGGGCGATGATCAGCGCCCCGCCCTTGCAGCCCGTCTCGCCCTCCAGCCACTTGCGGGCGGCGCGGGGCGAGACCTGAAAGTCGGCGGCGACGCGCGCCGGATCGTATCCGTAGTGCGCCATCAGGTAGGCGCGCCACCGCTCCGGGAACTCCGCATGCTCCGCATAGGGGTCGAGGCCGACGCGCCGGTCACGCGACTGTCGAAAGGTGGGGGACAAAAATTCACGCGACATGAGCAAGGCCTTTGGCTAATCGTTTCGACACCGCCCATGCGGTTTGCCGAGCCCCCCCGGCAAAAGTCTGCGGGCCGCCCGCCTGCCCCATCATGCGAGCGGCCCGCGCTTCCCTCGACCCGGCCTCATCGGGGAGGAAACAGATTGAATGCTGACTCGACTCCGCGTCAGGTGAGCAGCTATCGTCGCGCCGACCGCAGGGACGGAGGGGCGAGCCATGCTGCGCATCTACAACCAGGCGCGACTGGACGACCGACAGGTGACCGAGCTGATCGGCATCGCGCGCGGTCTGATCGTCGACGGCCACCTCAGCGACACCGAGATTCACTTCCTGCGCGGCTGGCTGGCGGCCAACGAGGGCGTGACCGGCAACCCGCTGATCGGCCTGCTGGTCGACCGTATCGAGACCGTCATGGCGGATGGCGTGATCGACGAGGACGAACGGCGCGAGCTTCACGAGACCTTGACCGAGATGACGGCCAACGACTTCGAGGTCGGCGAAGCGCTGAAGGCGACCACCCTGCCCCTTTGTCGGCCGGCGCCGGACATCGCCCATCCCGGCAAGCGGTTCTGCTTCACCGGCACCTTCACCTTCGGCAAGCGCAACGAATGCGAAGCGGCGGCATCCGAGCGCGGCGGCGCGGTCGGCAGCCTCACGCAGAAGACCGACTTTCTGGTGATCGGCGAATACGCGACCGACAGCTGGGCGCAGTCCAGCTTTGGCCGCAAGATCGAAAAGGCGGTGGCGATGCGCGAGGCAGGCGTGCCCATCCACATCGTGAGCGAGGCCCACTGGCGCAAGTTTCTTTAGCGCCACGCCCCGATTCATGCTGCCCTCGCTGCACAGTCGAGATCAGAAGCCGTAACCTTTCCCGATGTCATGACCTGAATTCGGATCGCCAAGTTCAGGCTCGGCGAGACCGAGCGCGCCTCGATCCGCGATACTACGCTCTGATCGACGCCGACCATTTGGGCGAAGTCTCGCTGGCTGATGCCATTGTCTCTGCGGTAGCGGGTGAGCGGGTGCATGGCGGCTAAGATGCACATCATGCATCGTTTCGTCAAGCAGGCTGATGCACATAGTGCATTTGATAGCAAAATCAAAGTGATGCACGATGCGCATATGGATATCGCAAGATTCAGGCGCGAGAAGAACTGGTCGCAGCGCGACATGGCCGAAAAGCTCGACCGGGATCAGTCGACGATTCAGCTCGCCGAGGCGATGCACGGCAGCGCCAAACTATCGACCTGTTTGGATTACGCTAATGTACT
>JAGRMS010000476.1 GCA_020441135.1 Pseudooceanicola sp. | reverse complement strand
ATGTAGCCGTCGGTCGGGTGGAAGATCGCGCCCTTGAGGTCTTCGGTCCTGACCAGCGGCCAGCGGTCCTTGATGTCCTTCGCCGTCAGCCATTCGAACGGCACGCCGCAGGTTTCGGCGGTCGTCGCATAAAGCATGTATTCGTCCATGCGCGCCTGGGTCTGGGCCATGCGCAGGTTGCCGACGACCGAGAAGCCTGCGTTCAGCCCCGTCTCGGCCTCGAGCGTCTTGTAGAAGTCGACCGAATACTTGTGGATGTGGGTGGTCGCATAGCTCATGTTGAAGAGCGGCAGCAGCCCGGCGGCGTGCCAGGTGGAACCCGAGGTCAGCTCGTCGCGTTCCAGCAGCATCACGTCGTCCCAGCCGCCGCGGGCGAGGTGGTAGGCGATCCCGGTGCCGACGGCGCCACCGCCGACCACCAGGGCTTTGACATGGCTTTTCATGGGGCGACTCCCTTCGGTTGCCCCATCTCAATAGCGTCTATCTTTAAGGCTTGGGGAGCCCGCCCGACACGTCTCGGCTGGAATGCGACATGGCGCGCGGGCGGAAGCGGCTCAGTTCGAGACCGAGCAGAAGCTGCCGCCGCCGCAGGTGGATTTCTTCGCGGGGCGGTTGGTGGTGACAACCGGGGCTTCGGGTTCGGCGGGGGCTTCCACGGCGGCGACCTCGGTGCCGCCGAAGCGATCCTTGACGGACTGGACATAGTCGGTGGGGCCGAAGCTGCCTTCGGCCCTTGCGCTCTGCTGCGAGAAGTCGACGCCGATGACGATGAGAAAGGCGATGGTCGAAAAACAGAAGAAGGCGAGCTTGCCCAAGGAATCTACTCCGGTCATTGATATTTCCGGGGGTATATGGCCCCGGAAAACCGGCAGGATTGCGGCTTTATTGGCGCAATTGGACGGAATTCTTGGCAAATTCTGTGGATAATTATTCCGTATCGTTTTCAGTCGCTTGTGCGTATTGCGCACATGGCGGCGACGGTTGCCACAGGTCGACATGAACCAGGACGTCCGGGTGGCGGCGATTGCGGTATGCGTATCCGGAACAGAATGGCGCAGCGGGTGTGGTCCATTGCGTCCGGGTGGTGCCGTTCACCCCGCCGCGGCAAGAAGGGTGCGGGTATAGTCCTCGCGCGGGTTGCTGAAGACCTGTTCGACCGGCCCCTGTTCCACCACGTCGCCGGCTTTCATGACCATCACATGATGCGACATCGCGCGGACCACCTTGAGGTCATGGCTGATGAACAGGTAGGCCAGCCCGTATTTCTGTTGCAGCCGCCGCAGCAGCCCGACGATCTGCACCTGCACCGTCATGTCGAGCGCGCTTGTCGGTTCGTCCAGCACCAGCAGGCGCGGACGCAGGACCATGGCGCGGGCGATGGNNCGCTGGCCGCCCGAGAATTCGTGCGGGTAGCGGTCCATCGTGGCGGGGTCCAGCCCGGTCTCGAGCATCGCCTCGGCCACCAGTTCGCGCCTGTCCCGCGTCGGGTCGACGTGGTGGATCGAAAGCCCCTCGGCGATGATCTCGAAACAGGTCATGCGCGGCGAGAGCGAGCCGTAAGGATCCTGGAAGACAATCTGCATGTCCTTGCGCAGGCGGCGCAATTCCCGTGTCGACCACTGGCGCACATCCTGGCCTAGGAAGACGATCCGCCCCTCGGAAGGGATCAGCCGCATGATCGCCAGCGCAAGCGTGGTCTTGCCCGACCCCGATTCGCCAACGATGCCGATGGTCTCGCCCTCGCGCACCGTCAGCGTTGCGTCGTTGACCGCCTTCACATGGCCCACCGTGCGCTTCAGCAGGCCCTGGTGGATCGGGAACCAGACCTTGAGGTGTTCCGTCTCGGCCACCACCTGCGCCCGGCCCGGCACCGGATCGGGCTGGCCGCTCGGTTCCGCCGCCAGCAACATCTGGGTATAGGGATGCTGCGGATTGGCGAAGATTTCCGCTGTCGGCCCGGCCTCGACGATTTCGCCGGCCTTCATCACGCAGACCTTGTCGGCGATGCGCCGCACGATGCCAAGGTCGTGGGTGATGAACAAGAGCCCCATGTTCTCGGTCCGCTTCAACTCTGCCAGCAGCTCGAGGATCTGCGCCTGGATCGTCACGTCCAAAGCCGTCGTCGGCTCGTCCGCGATCAGGATGTCGGGCTTGTTGGCGAGCGCCATGGCGATCATCACCCGCTGGCGCTGACCGCCCGACAGCTGGTGCGGATAGGCTCCCAGCCGGGACTCAGCGTCGCGGATGCCGACCTTGTTCAGCAGCTCCAACACCCGCGCGCGCGCCGTCTGGCCGGACAGGCCCTGGTGCAGCTCCAGCGACTCCACCAGCTGTTTCTCGATGGTATGCAGCGGGTTCAGCGAGGTCATCGGCTCCTGGAAGATGAAGCTGATGTCGTTGCCCCGCACCTGGTGCAGCAGCGCGCGCGAGGCGCCGATCATCTGCTGCCCGTCATAGGTGATCGACCCCGTCACCTGCGCGCTGTCGCCCAGCAGCGACACGGTGGACAAGGCCGTCACCGACTTGCCCGAGCCGCTTTCGCCCACCAGTGCCACCGTCTCGCCCCGGTCGAGCGTGAAGGACACGCCCCGGACCGCCTGCGTGGTCTTGCCGTCCTGGCGGAACGACACGTTCAGATCGCGGACCTCAAGCAGGCTCATGCGAAGGTCTTTCGCGGGTCGAATGCGTCGCGGACACCCTCGAAGATGAAGACCAGCAGCGACAACATGATGGCGAAGACTCCGAAGGCGGTGAAGCCGAGCCAGGGCGCGTGCAGGTTCTCCTTCGCCTGCAAGGTCAGTTCCCCCAGCGAGGGCGCGGAGGAGGGCAGGCCGAAGCCGAGGAAATCGAGCCCGGCCAACGACCCGATGGTGCCGGTGACGATGAAGGGCATGAAGGTCAGCGTCNNGTCGCCACCATGGCGTTCGGCAGCATGTGGCGAAACATGATCGTCAGGTTCGACACCCCCAGCGCCTTGGCCGCGCGGACGTACTCAAAATTGCGCGCACGCAGGAACTCGGCCCGGACCACGCCTACCAGCCCCATCCAGCCGAAGGCGACCATCAGGAAGACCAGCAGCCAGAAGCTGCGCCCCCAGACCGCGAACATGATGATGATGACATACAGCATCGGGACCGATCCCCAGATCTCGATGAAGCGCTGGAACAGCAGGTCCGTCCGCCCGCCGAAATAGCCCTGCACGGCCCCGGCGGCGATTCCCAGCACGCTCGACAGCGCCGTCACCACCAGGGTGAAGGCGATCGACAGACGGAATCCGTGGATCACGCGGGCCAGCACGTCGCGCTTGGTGTCGTCGGTTCCCAGCAGGTTCTGCGCATTGGGCGGCAGCGGCGCGGCGCCGGGGCGGTCGACGGCGGTGTCGTAGGAATAGGGGATCAGCGGCCAGATCGCCCAGCCTTTCACCACCGGCTCACCGTTCACCTCGCCATCCGCCGCATCTTCCATAACCGCTTCCGGTTCGTAGAGGCACTCGTTGATGCCCCCCGTGGCGATCAGGCATTGCACCTCGGGGTCGCGATAGGTCGCCTCGGTAGCAAAGTCGCCGCCGAACGCGCTTTCTGGATAGAACTCCCAGATCGGGGTGTAATAGTCGCCGCGGTACTGGATCAGGATCGGCTTGTTGTAGGCCAGTCCTTCCGCAAAGATGCTGAGCCCGAACAGCAGCAGGAAGATCCACAAGGACCAGAACGCGCGGCGGTTGCGCTTGAAGTTGCGCCAGCGGCGCTGGGCGAGCGAGGACAAAGCCATTCAGCCCTCGCGCTTTTCAAAGTCGATGCGGGGATCGACGAAGACATACATCAGGTCCGACAGGATGCCGACCAGCAGCCCCATCAGCCCGAAGATGAACAGCGTGCCGAACATGATCGGGTAATCCCGCGCCACCGCCGCCTCGAACCCCATGCGCCCCAGCCCGTCGAGCGAGAAGA
>JAGRMS010000475.1 GCA_020441135.1 Pseudooceanicola sp. | reverse complement strand
CGCGCCAGGCGTGCCAGGTGCCGTGACCGAGCACGGGAAAGACGACGATCAGCGCCATGAGTCCCGTGGCCGCCGACAGCGCCATGCCGACGGCGACGATGACACCCCAGGCGATGCAGGCGGCGAGGTTCTGCGTGGTGGTGGCAAGGCTGAGGCCCATGGCGGTCAGCGCATCGTGCCTCTCGGCCATCAGCATCGGCACGGAAAACAGGCTGAGCGCAAAGGCGAAGGAGGCAAACAGCCCGCCCACTGCAATGCCGGTGATCAAGAGCAACCATCCGCGCGGGCTGGCAAGGACGTTGAGCACGGCGTCGCCCGCCGCAGGGACGGGGCCGAGGCCGAAGAACAGAGCATACAGGAGATTGGCCGCGCGCAGCCAGAACAGGACGAGGAGGCCGAGCAGCAGTCCCGCATAGGGCAATTGTGCACCCGAGGCGGGGCGCACGAGGATCATGTCGTGCAGGGAGACGGGGTCGCCATCCGCCAGCCTGCGGCTCTTTTCATAAAGGCCGATGGCGAGGAACGGGCCGACGATCAGGAAGCCCGCGATGGCGGGCAGAGCCAGGTAGAGCAGGCCTACCGCCGCCAGCCCCGCGAGCACCACCCAAAATAGGGCGATGACGAACAGCCCATAGGCGATGCTCGGAAGCGGATTGCGGCGCAGGTCGCGCCAGCCCGCCGCCAGCCAGTCCAGCGCCGCGCGCGCGGGCAGGTCGCGCGCGCGTGTCGAGGCTGGGCGCTGCGGGGGGCGAAGGGTCGGAAGCGGTTCGAGCATGGGTGGACCTTTCAGCAGGCGCGTTTCGCTGGCGCGGCACTGGCCGCGACACAGGCCGGTTGCGATCCGATCGCCGCGACGAGCAACCGAGCATTGGCGGCAAGCAGGAGGGCGACGACAAGCAGCACAGCACCGATCGCGACGTGTTTCTGCATTCGCGCCGTCATGGACCTTTGCCCTCGGACAGCCGTGCGACATAAAGCCCGAGCAGGTTGATCTCGGCGGCGCTCAGTCGGTCCGACCAGTTGGGCATGACGCCCGCGCGGCCGCGGGTGATGGTCTCCAGCACGGTGGCCGAATCCTGTCCGTAGATCACCGCGGCATCGGTCAGCGTCGGGGCGCCGACGTCAAGGCCCCCTTCGCCGCTCTCACCATGGCATGCTGCGCAGTTCTCGGCGAAGAGCGCGGCGCCGGGGGCGCTCGGATCTGCCCGGCCCGCGGGCAGACCCGCCACGTAATCGGCAAGCGCGATGCGCTCGGCGCGCTCCATCCAGTCGAAGGCGGGCATTTGCGCGATGCGGGTTTCGGGATGGTCCGCATTGATGCCGACGCGCAGCGTCTCGGCGATGTCCTCGGGCGCACCGCCCCAGAGCCAGTGACCATCGTTCAGAACCGGAAAGCCGGGGCCGCCGCCACCCTCGCGGCTATGGCAGAGCGCGCAGTTGTCACCGAACAGCCGCCCTGCGGCGGGCATCGCCTGCGGCATCAGCCCAGCATCGCCTGCCAGCGCCTCGAAATCCGGCGTGCCCTCGAACCGACCCAGCCAGCCCTGCCGGATCTCGGCCATGGCCCGGGCGCCGCGCTGCGCCATCTCGCCCTGTTCGAGGCCCAGAAGCCCGCGCGTGAAGTCGCGCCCATAGGGCCAGGCCGGCAGCAGGATCCAGCCGGTCAGCGCGATCAGGAAGCTAAGCAACAGCGCGACGAACGCGATGCGCGGAAAGGGCGTATTGAGTTCCTTGATCCCGCCCCAGTCATGGCCGGTGGTATCATATCCGGTGACCGGATCGATCTCGCGATTGCCGGTATGCGGATCGGCGCCCGGCAGCGCCCGGGGGTCTGTCGTCATGCGCGGTCCTCCGCGTCTCCCAGAAGGATTGATCGGGCGATCCGCTCCTGTTCGGCGCGCCTGCGGGGGTTCCAGG
>JAGRMS010000474.1 GCA_020441135.1 Pseudooceanicola sp. | reverse complement strand
TTCATGGAGGCGGTCGAGATCCTCGCCCGCGAAGTCGGGATGACGATGCCCGCCCGCGACCCGCAGGCGCAGCAGAAATCCGACCGGCGCACCCAGCTGGCCGGGGTGATGGAGCAGGCGGTGCAGTTCTTCCGCCTGCAACTGAAGACCGCCGCCGCCGGTCCGGCGCGCGACTACCTGGCCCGGCGCAAGCTGGACGCGGAGGCGCTGGAGCGGTGGGAGATCGGCTTTGCCCCCGACGGATGGCAGGCGCTCTGGGATCACCTGCGCGGCAAGGACGTGGCCGAGGATCTGATCCTGGGGGCCGGCCTCGCAAAGCCTTCGACCAAGGGCAAGAAACCCTACGACGTCTTCCGCAACCGCATCATGTTCCCGATCCGCGACGCCCGTGGCCGCTGCATCGCCTTCGGCGGGCGCGCGATGGATCCGAACGACGGCGCGAAATACCTGAACTCGCCCGAAACCGAGCTCTTCGACAAGGGCCGCAACCTGTTCAACCACGCCCCCGCGCGCGAGGCGGCCGGGAAGGGCGCGCCGCTGGTGGTGGCCGAGGGCTACATGGACGTGATCGCGCTGGATGCCGGGGGCTTTCACGCCGCCGTCGCCCCGCTGGGCACCGCGATCACCGAGGAACAGCTGCACCTGATGTGGCGCATCTCGCCCGAGCCGGTCATCGCGCTCGATGGCGACACTGCGGGCCTGCGCGCCGCGATGCGGCTGATCGACCTCGCCCTGCCGCTGCTCGAGGCCGGACAGTCGCTGCGCTTTGCCCTGATGCCCGAAGGCCAGGATCCCGACGACCTGATCCGCAACGCCGGCGCCCCGGCGATGCAGGCGCTGCTGGACGAGGCGATCCCGATGGTCCGCCTGCTCTGGCGGCGCGAGACGGAGGGGAAGACCTTCGACAGCCCCGAACGGCGCGCCACGCTCGACAAGGCGCTGCGCGAGAAGCTGAAGCTGATCCGCGACCCCTCGATTCGGGGCCACTACGGCGAGGCGATCAAGGCGCTGCGGTGGGAGCTGTTCAACCCCCGCCGCCCGCGCAGCCAGTGGACCCCGCGCGGCAAGGACGCGCCGCTGGCGCCGCTGTCGACCACGCGGTCCTCGGCGCTTGTCGCCGCCGACGAGGCCGCGCAGGTCCGCCTGCGCGTCTCGGTCATCCTCGCCACGCTGATCGTCACCCCCGAGGCGCTGCACGCCCATGAATCCGAGATCGAGCGGCTGGACTGCGCCGACCCCGACCACGCCACCCTGCGCAGCCTGATCCTGCGGCACGCGCACCACGGGGCCGCGACATTGCGGCAACAGATTCTGGACGAACTCGGCCCCGCACCCCTTGAAAACCTGCTCTCGCTTGGCCATGTGGCGATCACCCCCGCCGTGCGCCGTCCCGGCGACCGCGACATCGCAACCATGACCCTGGCCGAGGAACTGGCCAAACTTCACGCCCGCAACGGGCTGCTGGCCGAGATCGACGAGGCCACCCACGACCTCGACCACATCGCAGACGAGGCGCTGACCTGGCGCCTGGGCCAGGCCGCCGAGGCCAGCCAGCGCGCCCTGCGCAGCGAGCAGCAGGAGCGCACCGAATACGAGACGGGCGCCAACGGTGCCCGAATCAGCCGCGACGAACGCGACGCCTTCGAGGCCCTCCTGCAGCGGATCGGCCACGGAAACGCGAAAAAATGAACGAAAACACGGGCGAAATCGGCCGAAAAAGGCGCTAGACGGGTGGCCGAATCACTCGATCGCGCTAATGATTCGCCGATCCGCGAATCGCCCGCTGGAAAGATGCAGGAGCACTGAATGGCCGCCAAGGACAACGACGACGTCAAGACCGAGGATCAGGACAGCGACGTCTCGCTCGACATGAGCCAGGCCGCCGTCAAGAAGATGATCGCCGAGGCGCGCGAGAAGGGTTACATCACCTACGACCAGCTGAACCAGGTGCTGCCGCCGGACCAGGTGAACTCGGAACAGATCGAGGACGTGATGTCGATGCTATCCGAAATGGGCATCAACATCATCGAGGACGAGGAAGCCGAGGACAACGAGGACGAGCCCAAGGGGTCGACCGAGATCGCCAC
>JAGRMS010000473.1 GCA_020441135.1 Pseudooceanicola sp. | reverse complement strand
CGGCCCCAGTCGCTGTCGTCGCAGGCCATCGGCAGCGCCTCGCCGAAGGCTTCGACGCGGGTTTCCACCTGCGTTTCCGACGCCTTCACCACCGCGTTGCGCACCGCCTCGGCCCGGGCGCGGGCGATGCGCATGTTGCTGCCTGCCGGGCCGTCGCCGTCACTGAAACCGATGAAGGACAGCACCCTGCCGTCAAAGGCGCCCGACCCGATCGCCTCGGCCAGCAGCAGGATGTTGGTGCGCGACTGCGCGTCGGGCCGGGCCGAGGCGGGCTCGAACCGGAACGACAGCGACAGGCGCGACAGGCCCTTGAGCAGCGCGACCATCCGCTGCAATTCGCCCAGCGACACTTCGCGCCCGGCGGCGAGGATGGCGTTGGCCAGCCGGTCGCCCTGCTGGCCGAGGCCGATGGTCTCGGTCGCCTGGTCGACAAAGCCGGCGCGGCGGATCACCTGCTGGGCCAGCGCGCTGCCGACATAGCCCATGAAGGCGCGGCCCAGCTTGGGCAGGCGGCGGGCGGGCTGGTAGAGGAACATCGGCGAGGTCAGCGGATAGTCCTCGGTCTTGATCGCGTCGCGCGTGGCCTCGAGTGCAAACCCGCAGCCCCCCGCCAGCGGCAGCACGCGGGCCCCGGCGGTTTCAGCGTAGCTCGCCAGCCCGATGCCGAAGGGATCCTTCGCCACCGCCGCGACCAGCGCGCTTGTCGGGGTGTGGCGTTCGACGCTTTCGGCCAGCCGCAGCCGTCCGGGGCGCAGCAGCGTGTCCTCGGCCACCTGCGCCAGCCCGGTGCCCTCGGCCGCGAGGTGCAGCGAGATCGGCGCGTCGGGCCCGCCAAGATCGGCCCAGTTGGTGATCTGCCCCGCAAAGACCTGCGCCAGCTGCGCCGCCGAAATCTCGCGCACCGGGTTGTCGCGCGCCACCACCGGCACCATCGCATCCAGCGCCACCACCCGCGCGCGGCCCGGCTGGGTCAGGTCGCCCATCCCCGCCTCGATGGCGCGGGCGCGCTCGGCGGGGCGGATCTCGCGCAGGGCCATGACAAGATCGGTCTCATCCGCCAGCAGGTCGGCGAAACCCTCGTCGGTATTGGTCACGCGAAAGGTAAAGCGCGCGACCACGCGCCCGGCGGCGGTGTCCGTCAATTCGTATTCGAAATGCTCGCCATCCAGCGCCCGGCGCTCTGCCGTGTGGCCGCTGCGCAGCGCGAAGCCTTCGACCAGCGCGGGCAGCAGCACCTCGGCCATGGTCGAAGAGCCGGAGAACAGGATCTCGGCCACGTAATCCGACAGGTTGGGACATCCCGGCCCGTCGCAGGTCACGCCCGAACCGTCGAGCGTCAGCGGGCCGAATTGCGTCTCGACCCGGTAGAACTCGCCATCGAAACCCAGGAGCGTGCCCGTCACGGCGATGGACCCGTCGTGCGAGGTCAGCGTGACGTCCTGCGCCCGCGCCGCCGCCGCGGGCTGAAACAGCAAAAGTGCGGCGCAGGCCGCCGCACGCCAGATCGTCATCTCGGGCCTATCGCCTTGCCAGTTACCTGGCGGCGATCTTCAGGTCATCGACGAGATTGTTCAACACCAGAAAGTCGCCGACCGCCGAACATTCCGGCATCGACAGCACCAGGTCCTGCGTGCGCAGGCTGGTCCCGCGCAGCTCGATCGACTGCGCCGCGAGGTCGCGGCCGCAGTTGGCCGCCGTTACCTCGGCCTCGACCGTCAGGTCAACGGTGCCGGACCGGGTCGCGGTGTCGGTCGGGAAGGTATAGACCTCCACCACCTTCGCGCCCAGCGCCGAGGCATCGCCCAACCGGACGAACGCGCCGCCATTGCGCGACGAGGTTGCGCCGGACCAGACGTGCCCCTCGCCGCCGTAGTTCGCGCCGAACTCCCGCGCATGGACCTGGAAGCCTGCGTCGCCGGTCCATTGCAGGGCGATGCGGTCGATGCCCGCGAGTTCCGGCACCTCGGCGGTGGCGACCACGCCGCGGTCGTTGTCGAACTCGATCACGAAGACGGCTGTCTCGCTCATCGCCGGGACGGTCAGGTGCAGGTCGCCCCCGGCGCTGGTGGTCTCGGTGAACATCATCCCGTTGTGATGCACGGTGACACGCGTGTTGCCGTCGCAGGGGGCGGTCACGTCGATGGCGACGCTGGCCAGCGGCACGGTCCGCGCCGAGGCGGTGATTTCACAGCCGAGGTACGGCGTCAGCGGCTCGTCCGGCATCGTCGGCGCGACATCGGGCGCATAGCTGGCATCCGAGAGCAGCGAGCGTGTGAGGTCCGAGATCGCGGGCAGCGGGGCTGCGACCGAGGTGAGACGGATCGCGGTGATCGGCAGGTCGGGCAGGTCGGGGGATTCGGGGAGCGCGGGCAACTCGGCGCTTTTCATCGGACCCGCGGGAGCGGTTTGCGCCGGAACCAGCGGCGCCTTCTCGATCGGGGCGGGCGAATAGGTGATCGTGCCTTTCGGCGGCTCGACCGTGGCCTGCATCACCCAGCCGATGGCCAGCGCGCAACCGATCGTGCCGGCCGCAGTCACCAGCTTCCGCTTCCTGCTCATACTCACCCTCCATCCACTCCGGGCAAGAGCAGATGTCGCAATCAATCGCGGCCTAGATGTGGCCGCGATGCGGTGTCATTCTGTCGATTGCCTGGACGTCAGGCGAGCTTGCCGTGGCAGTGCTTGAACTTCTGCCCGCTGCCGCAGGGGCACTTCTCGTTGCGGCCCGGATTGCCCCATGTGCTGGGGTCGTCCTCGACAAAGCCCGGCGCGGGGTCTTCCCGCTCGGTCTCGGCCGGGGCCGTCGCGCCGCCAACCGTCACGCCCTGCACCGGCGCCTCGCCCTGCGCGCGCGCCATCTGCGCCTGCTGGGCGAAGAACTGCTGCAACAGCGCGCGCTGCTCCTCTTCGCTCGGCATCTTCAGGTGCGCGAGGTTGCGCGTCACGTTCTCGCGCAGCGTGTCGAGCATCCGCTCGAACAGCTGGAAGCTTTCGTTCTTGTATTCGTTCAGCGGATCGCGCTGGGCGTAGCCGCGGAAACCGACGACCGAGCGGAGGTGTTCCAGCGTCAGCAGGTGTTCGCGCCACTTGGTGTCGATGGTCTGCAACAGCACCTGCTTCTCGATGTTGCGCATGTTGTCGGGGCCGAACTCGACCGCCTTCTTCGCCATGTGCTCGTCGCTGGCCTTGACCAGCCGCTCGCGCACGTCGTCGTTGTCGACGCCTTCCTCGGCGCACCATTCCATCACCGGAACGTCGATACCCAACTGCTCGATCACCTGGGCATAAAGCCCCTGCGTATCCCACTGGTCGGCATAGGATTTCGGCGGCATATGCCCTTCGATCAGGTCGTCGATCACCTGGTGGCGCATGTCGTCGGCGATTTCCGAGACGTCCTCGGCCTCCATGATCTCGCGGCGCTGGCCGAAGATCACCTTGCGCTGGTCGT
>JAGRMS010000064.1 GCA_020441135.1 Pseudooceanicola sp. | reverse complement strand
GACCCGTCCGAGCCGAAGTGCCAGGGCCGGTTCTGTACCGACATATCCCGCGAATGCGTCGCGGCGGCGGCGTTCAGCTGCGGATCCAGCTGCACCGGCGGCGCGGCGGCGGCCCCGCGCAGGGCGTTGATCGAATCGAGCATCCGGAACTGGATCTTGCCCGCCTCGGCGGGACGGATCTTGTAGACCTGCGGCAGCGGGCGGCCATCCGGGGCCAGCTGTCGCGGCGTCGGATCGGTGCAACCGGCCAGCGCGACCGCCAGCGCCAGAAGAATCGATACTTGCCGAACCATGCCACAGCCCTTTCTGCCAACCCGGACCTGCATCTATCCTGCCCGGTGGGGCACTTCAAACCCACTGTGGCAGAATCGCGCCGCCTCGCCACGGTTTGATTTGCGACAGCGGCGGCGGAAGCATAAGACATGCAGGCAAAATCCGGCGTGACCAACACGGGACGAGCAGCATGACCCAATCCCCCTTCCTCCCCTCGCGGCGCAGCTTCCTTGCCGGAGTCGCCGCGCTGGCCGCCGGGCCCGCACTGGCGCAATCCGCCGTCAACAGCTCGGCCACCACCGAGGTGGAACGCGACCTGTCGAAATCGGTGCGCCACAACATCTCGAGCTTCCGCTCGCTGGACTGGCAGCCCTACTTCACCGACCTGAAGAAAGGCGCGATCCTGGTCGACATCACCTCGCGCGCGCTGCACTTCTGGGACGAGGGCGGCGCCTATCACCTCTACCCTTCGAGCGTGCCCCTGACCGAGGATCTGACCCGGCGCGGCCGCACACAGGTCGTCAAGAAGGTCGAAGGCCCCGACTGGCGCCCCACCCCCAGCATGCTGGAGCGCAACCCGGAATGGCCCGACCACATCCCGCCCGGACCGGATAACCCGTTGGGAACGCACGCGCTTTACCTCAGCTGGCAATACTACCGCATCCACGGCACCCACGNNACACGCGCAAGATCGGGCGGCGGTCCTCGAACGGTTGCATCGGCCTTTACAACGAACATATCGCCCAGCTTTTCAGCATGACCTATGTCGGCACGCAGGTGTTGCTGATTTGACGCGACAACCGCCGGATGCAGACCCTGTGGTCACGCGCGGCTTTGTAACACCCTCGGTCGCATGGATACTCCGCCACGCCCGGTGCCTGTCCGGGTGCGCCCCCCGGCTGGTCGGAGGACGCAAATCCTGGAGGTCTACATGAAGAAACTCGCACTCGCAGCCGCGCTCGCCGCGTCCGCCACCACCGCAACGGCCGGCAGCATGGCTCCCGTCATCGTCGAGCCGGTTGTCGTCGCCGAAGCCAAGGGCTCGTCGTCGGGCATCCTGCTGCCGCTGATCCTGCTGGTCCTGGTGGCTGCCGCCGTCGCCGCCGACTGATCGTCGCGCAAATCCCGATCCGGGCGGAGGCCGAACCTTCGCCCGGAGGCCGGGGCAGCCCCAGAGTGTTGCCAATTTGACGACATTTGGAACACGCCGCGCGCGCTGCGCCGAACAACCATTTGCAATCTTTCCTTTTTGCTGGTTAGAAAAACCATACGAGGTACGTCTATTGTGCGCGATTCAGGGTGCTGTTTCGCGTCAAAACTGGAGGTTAACATGAAGAAACTCGTTCTCGCCGCTGCTCTGACCGCCGCTGCTTCGACCGCAACCGCTGGTTCGATGGCTCCCGTCATCGTCGAGCCGGTTGTCGTCGCCGAAGCCAAAGGCTCGTCGTCGGGCATCCTGCTGCCGCTGATCCTGCTGGTCCTGGTGGCTGCTGCCGTCGCTGCCGACTGATCGTCGCGCAACGGAATCAATCAAAAGGCGGTGGGTCAAACCACCGCCTTTTGTATTTCAGGCGACCCAGCCGCCCAGATTTGCGTCGATCACCTGCGCCAACGCCTGAATATGCGCGGCGTCGTCGTTCAGGCAGGGGATATAGGTAAAGCTCTCGCCGCCCGCGTGGACAAAGCTCTCGCGGATCTCGCCGTTGATCTCTTCCAGGGTCTCGATGCAGTCGGCTGAAAACGCCGGGGCGATGACCGCGATGGTCTTCGTCCCCGCCTGCGCCAGCCGCGCCACCTCCTCCACCGTGTAGGGCTTCAGCCACTCTTCGGGACCGAATCGCGACTGGAAGGTCGTGACCAGCTGCCCCTTGTCCCAGCCCAGCCGCTCTTGCAGCAGCCGCGTCGTCTTCTGGCACTGGCAGTGGTAGGGATCGCCCTGGTGCAGATAGCGTTCCGGCATCCCGTGGTAGGAACAGACCAGCAGGTCCGGCCGCTTCGGCAACCCCGCATAGGCCCGCTCCACCGATTGCGCCAGCGCGTCGATGTAGGCCGGATGGTCGAAGTAGGCGGGCACCGTGCGGCTGGCCGGTTGCCACGTCTCCTTCATCAGCGCCCGGAAGAACTGGTCGTTCGCCGTCGCCGTCGTCGCCCCCGCGTAATGCGGGTAGAGCGGGAAGAACAGGATGCGGCTGCACCCCGCCTTCACCATCGCCCGCACCTTCGATTCGGTCGACGGGTTGCCGTAGCGCATGCAGAAGTCGACCGTCACCCGGTCGCCGTACCGCTCGGCCATGACCTCGGCCAGCTTCGCCGTCTGCGCCTTGGTGATCGTCATCAGCGGGCTTTCGTTCGCCTCGTGGTTCCAGATCAGCTTGTAGTTGGCCCCGCTGGTGAACGGGCGCTTGCCCAGGATCACCGTCTGCAACAACGGCTGCCACTTCCACGCCGGATAGTCGATCACCCGGCGGTCCGACAGGAACTCCGACAGGTACCGCCGCATCGGCCAGTAGGAATAGCCGTCCGGCGTCCCGAGGTTGGCGATCAGGATGCCCACCTTTTCGGATGGCAACCTCGGGTGGTCGGATGGCAGATGGCCGGTCATGATCGTCCCTCGTCGTTTCCGGCTGACATAACCGCCCGTCGTCTCAGGTCAATCCGGCAGGCGCGTTTCCGGCACCCGCAGCGCATCCGCCAGCCGCGCCTTGGCCGACCCGGGACGCAAGGGCTGGGGCTGGCTGGCATCGGGCGCCCAGGCGGTCAGGCAGATCAGCTCGAACGTCGCCAGCAGGCGGCCCGCGCCATCGCTGAAATGCTCGGCGTAGAGCCTGCCTGCCACGTCGAACAAGGCGCGCGACGCCCCGCCCCGGCGACGCGAGGCCAAGGCGTTGGTCTCGCCCATCGCGCGCAGGTCGTGCATCAGGTGGGCCAGGTCGCGGTAGGCCACCGTCAAGGGCACCAGGTCCGCCACCGGCAGCGCCAGTCCCGCGCGTTGCAGCAGCGCGCCAAGGTCGCGGATCTCGCCCATCGGGGCCACACGCGGCGACAGCCCGCCGCTCACCTGCGATTCGGCCTCTGCCAGCACACTCCGCAGCTCGTGCAGGGTCTGACCGCCCGGCACCACGCAAAGGAACAGCCCGTCGGGTTTCAGCGCCCGGCGGCACTGGATGATCTGCCCGACCGGATCGTTGGCCCAGTGCAGCGCCATCGCGTGGATCACCAGGTCATGCGCGCCGGCTTGCAGCGCCAGCACCTCGTCGTCCGGCACGATCACCGGCGCCACGCCCTGCCAGACCTGCGGAAACGGCGTCACCACCGCAGCCGCCGTAAAGGCCCTGTTAACCAGTGTGAGGCGATCCTCCACCTCGTCCCGCGCCGCGTGGTGCAGGAACAGTGCCTCGTCCTTCACGCGGGCACGGTGGGCGGCAAGGGCAGGGCGGTCGAACAGGATGGGTGGCGTGGTCATGGCGGGAACCTAGGCCCTTGCGCGGGATGTTTCAAACGGCGGTTCGCCTGCTGTTTCCGCCGCGCTGCACCGGCTGCGGCGCGCTGGTCGAAAGCGACTTCGGCCTCTGCCCGGCCTGCTGGCGCGACACGCCCGTCATCGGCGGCACCGTCTGCGACTCCTGCGGCGCGCCGCTGCTTGGCCGGCCGGACGGCTTCCGGCTGGAGTGCGACGACTGCATGGCGACGCCCCGCCCGTGGCAGGACGGGCGCTCTGCCCTTGTCTATCGCGACAACGCCCGCAAGCTGGTGCTCGCCCTGAAGCACGGCGACCGCCCCGAAGTCGCGCGCCTCGCCGCCACCTGGCTCGCCCAAGCCGCCCGGCCCCTGCTGCGCCCGAACATGCTGATCGCCCCGGTGCCGCTGCACCGTCTCCGCCTGTTGAAACGCCGCTACAATCAGAGCGCCCTGCTCGCCCACGCGCTCGCCGCCCGCACCGGCCTGCCCGTCTGCCCCGACCTGCTGCAACGCCGCCGCGCCACGACGTCGCAGGACGGCAAGACCGCGGCCGAGCGGGTGCAGAACCTCGACGGCGCCATCGCCGTTCACCCCCGCCGCCGCCACCGCCTGACCGCGCGGCCCATCCTGCTGGTCGACGACGTAATGACCTCGGGCGCGACATTCGCGGCCTGCACCCATGCCCTGCAGGATGCCGGATCGGGTGAAGTTTTCGTGCTGGCACTGGCGCGCGTGATCAAGGACGCCTAAGTTCCCGGTCGAAACATTTTAAGTGGACCGGACATGAAACAGGTCGAGATCTACACAACCCCGCTCTGCGGCTACTGCCACGCGGCCAAGCGCCTGCTGACCCAGAAGGGCGTGAGTTTCGCCGAGGTCGACGTCGCCGCCCAGCCCGACCGCCGCGCCGAGATGGTGCAGCGCGCGAACGGCGGGCGCACCGTCCCGCAGATCTTCATCGGCGGCACCCACGTCGGCGGCTGCGACGATCTCTACGCGCTGGAACGCGCCGGGAAACTCGACGCGCTGCTGGCCGCCTGATGCGGGCCGCGCTGTTCCAGCTCTCCTCCGGCGACGATCCCGCCGCCAACCTCGACACCGTGCGCGGGATGATGGACGCGGCGCACGCGCAGGGCGCGCGGTTCATGTTGACGCCCGAGGTGACGAACTGCGTCTCGGCCAGCCGCGACCGGCAGAACGCCGTGCTGGCGCTGGAAGCGGACGACGCCACCCTCGCGGGCCTGCGCGACAAGGCGGCCTCCCTCGGTATCTGGCTCCTCATCGGTTCCCTCGCGCTCAAGACCGGCGACGCCGACGGGCGCTTCGCCAACCGGTCTTTCCTGATCGGCCCCGATGGCACCATCCGCGCCCGCTATGACAAGATCCACATGTTCGACGTGGACGTGACGCCCGAGGAAACCTACCGCGAATCCGCCGGTTTCCGCCCCGGTTCCCGCGCCGTGACGACTGAGACCGACTTTGGCACCATCGGAATGTCGGTCTGCTACGACATCCGCTTTCCGCACCTCTATCAGGCTCTGGCAAAGGCAGGCGCGACGATCCTCACCGTCCCCGCCGCCTTTTCCCCCGTCACGGGCGCCGCCCACTGGCACAGCCTGCTGCGCGCCCGTGCGATCGAAACCGGCTGCTATGTCCTCGCCCCCGCCCAGACGGGCGAACACCCGAAGACCACCGGCAAGCAGCGCCGCACCTACGGCCACAGCCTGGCCGTCTCGCCCTGGGGCGAAGTGCTGGTGGATGCGGGCGACGCCCCGGGTTTCCACATCGTCGATCTGGATGCTACGCTTGTCGCCGAAGCTCGCAGGAAGGTGCCGTCCCTGACCCACGTCAGGCCGTTCGACGGGCCCTGAACGGAACGCCGATGCCCGATGACAACAACACGCTGGCCGTCGCCCTGTTCAGCGAGGTGCTGACCGCCGACCAGCTGATCCGCAACCGTCTCAGCAAGGTTCTCCCCAAGGGCATGGAGATCTCGCACTTTTCGGTGCTGAACCACCTGGCCTTTTCCGGCGGCGAACGCAGCCCCGCGCAACTGGCCGAGACCTTCCACGTCACCCGTGGCGCGATGACCAATACCCTGACCAAGCTGCAATGGGCCGGGTACGTCCACATCCGCCCCGACTGGGACGACGCGCGGCGCAAGATGGTGGCAATCAGCCCCGCCGGGCGGCAGGCCCGGGACTATGCCGTCGCCTCGCTCGCCCCGATGATCACCGAGGTTGTCGGCGACCTTGGCGCCGACAAGGCCCGCGCCGTGCTGCCGGTCCTGCGCGAACTCCGCGCGCGGCTCGAGCGCAAGGATTAGACCCTATTCAGGCCGAAGGCTCGCGGTGACGTAATTCACCGACAGGTCGCGCGGCGACAGGCTCCACGACCACGACAGCGGGTTGAACACGAACCCCCTGCGATCCACCGGCTTCAGCCCCGCCTGCTCCAGCAGCGCGAACAACTCGTCCGGGGTGATGAACTTCGACCAGTCATGCGTCCCGCGCGGCAGCCAGCGCATCACCACCTCGGCCCCCACGATCGCCATCGCGTAGGACTTCGGATTGCGGTTGATCGTCGAACAGATGTGCAGCCCGCCGGGCTTCAGCAAGTCGTGGCAGGCGGTGAGATAGGCCAGCGGGTCCGCCACATGCTCCACCACCTCCATGTTCAGCACCACGTCGAACCGCTCGCCCTCGGCCGCCATCGCCTCGGCCGTGGTGTTGCGATAGTCGATGTCCAGCCCCATCTGCGCCGCGTGGACCTGCGCGACGGGAATGTTGCGCGGCGCCGCGTCGGCGCCGACGACTTCGGCCCCCAGCCGCGCCATCGGCTCCGACAGCAGCCCGCCGCCACAGCCGATATCCAGCAGCCGCAGCCCCGCGAAGGGCTGGCGCGACGACAGGTCGCGGTCGAATTCGGCGGCGACCTGGGCGCAGATGTAATCCAGCCGGCACGGGTTCAGCATGTGCAAGGGCTTGAATTTGCCCGCAGGATCCCACCACTCTGCCGCCATCGCCTCGAACTTGGCGACCTCGGCGGGATCGACGGTGCTTTGTGCCTCTGCCATGACGGACTCCGCGTGATCTTTCGATTTCTCGCGTTTATATAGGATGCCGATGGATAAACACCCGGATCAGAAACGCGCTGTCCAGTACCTTTACCCGCCGGTCGATCCCTTCGACCAGCGGATGATGGACATGGGCGACGGCCACCACGTCTATGCCGAGCAATGCGGCAACCCGGACGGCATCCCGGTGGTCGTCCTGCACGGCGGTCCGGGCGGCGGTTGCAGCCCGGCAATGCGCCGCTACTTCGACCCCGAACTCTACCGAATCATCCTGTTCGACCAGCGCGGCTGCGGCCGCTCGCGGCCCCATGCCTCGGTCGAGAACAACACCACCTGGCACCTCGTCGCCGACATCGAGGCGATCCGCAAGGCGCTGGGGATCGACCGCTGGGCCGTCTTCGGGGGCAGCTGGGGCGCAACGCTGGCGCTGATCTACGCCCAGGCTCACCCCGACGCCGTCACCAACCTGATCCTGCGCGGCGTCTTCCTGATGACGCAGTCGGAACTCGACTGGTTCTACGGCGGCGGCGCGGGCCGCTTCTGGCCCGAGACGTGGGAGCGTTTCGTCTCGCCCATCCCCGAGGACGAGCGCGACGACCTGATCGCGGCCTATCACCGGCGGCTGTTCTCGGGGAACATGCTGCAGGAAACGCAATACGGGCGCACCTGGTCGGCCTGGGAAAACGCGCTGGCCTCGATCCATTCCAGCGGCTCGTCGGGCGAAAGCCCCGGCGACTATGCCCGCGCCTTCGCCCGGCTTGAAAACCACTATTTCACCAACCGCGGCTTTCTCGACCACGACGGCCAGATCCTCGCCCAGATGGACCGCATCGCCCATATCCCGGGCGTGATCGTGCAGGGCCGCTACGACATGATCTGCCCGCCGAAGGGCGCCTACGATCTGTCACGCCTCTGGCCCCGGGCCGAACTGAAGCTGGTCCGCCACGCGGGCCACGCGCTCAGCGAACCCGGCATCAGCGCCGAACTGGTCGCCACGATGGACACGATTGCCGAGAAACGGGGCATGAAATGACCCGGATCGACCGCCGCGCCCTGTTCACCTCGGGTGCCGCCGCCGCCCTGCTGGCCGCCTCGGGCCTGTCCGCCGAAACGCGCCCCCGCGCGGGCGGCACCCTGCGCATGGCCGTGCCCCGCGACGGCAGCCTCGAAAGGATCGCCCAGGGCGCCGCCTTCGACCAGCTGACCGAAATCGCGCCCGACGGCACCCTGCGCGGCGAACTGGCGCTGTCCTGGCAGGGCAGCGACAACGGACGCCGCTGGCTCTTCCAGTTGCGCCGCGACGCGCGCCTTGCCGACGGCACGCCCTTCACCGCCCGCCATGTGGCCCTGCCCGGCGCGCGCGCGGTTTCGCCCTTCGAACTGGTCTTCGACCTCGACGCGCCCAACCCGCACCTGCCGCTCGACCTGGCCGACGCCGCCCAATCGGTCCGCCACGATGGCCTCGGCACCGGAGCCTACCGCATCGCGCGGATGGACGTCGCCCGCCACCTGCTCGCCACCCGGATCGACGGGCACTACAAGGCCGGTCAGGCCGCCTGGGCCGACCGGATCGAGGTCATCGTGATCCCCGACCCCCGCGTCCGGGCCGAGGCGCTGCGCGACAACTTCGTCGATCTCGCCTATCTCCCCGACGCCGCCGGGCTGAGCGGCCAGACCGGCCTGCGCTTTCACCCCAGCGCCAGCGACATCGCCATCGCCGCCCGCGCCAATGTCGGCATCCCCCTGCGCGTCAGCACCCGCGCGCCGCTGGACGACGGGCGCATCGCCGAACGCTGGTGGATCGCGGCCTGACGGCTACTCCAGCTCCAGGTCGACCCAGACCATCCGGTGACGGCTGGCCGTGATTGCCGCCTCATGCTCCGGCGTTCCCGGCTCGGGCCAGTGAACCCCCGCGCCGACCACGCGAAGCCCGCGCGACGGCAGCACGTAATCGACCCTGTACTGCCCGATCTCGCCCCAATCCACCGTATCCGTGCCCTTTGCCCCCGCCGGCACGGTATCCAGCAAACGCGGATCGCCCAGCAAACCGGCAATCGCCTCGCGCCGCCCGTCGCTGTCGACGGGATCGAGGTTGGCATTCCCCGCGATGACGAACCGCTCGGGCACCGCGCCAAAGGCCCCATCCATCCAGTGCCGCCAGAAGACGATCTCGTCATGGTTCCGCCGCCCGTTCCGATCCTCGGGCCCGTCGAAGACCGGCGGCCCGGCGCGGAAGGTCAGCAGCCCCAGCGGCCCGCTCTCCGCCTCCAGCGTCACCGCCCAATGCCCGGTCGAGGACAGCCGCTGCACCGCCTGCGCCGCCCCGGACGGAAACGGAGCGCCATCCGGGTAGGACGGCAGCAAGGCCCCCGGCAGGTCGCGCCACAGCATCTCCGAAAAATCCGTCACCGCCGCCACCGGCAGCCGCGACAGCACCGCCATCCCGCCCTCGCCGGTGAACCGCCCGAACCCCTGCGCATCCCCCGCGCCATCGTCGAACCCGTCGCCATCCAGGTCGATGCCCGTGGCCATCCCCGTGTTCGGCCGCAGCGCCACGCGGTGTGGATAGTCCGCGCCCGCCTCCGACAGCCGCTCGGCCAGCGCGCCCAGCGCCACCCCGTCGTGATCCCAGTCGAACCCCTGCAAGGCCAGCACATCCGGCCGCACCGTGGCGATCACCGCCACCACCGCCGCAACCTGCGCGTCCTTGCCCGCCGAAATGTCCCGCAACAGCAGCCCCGGCCCCCGCCGCGCCAGTTCGGCGTCGAACGTCGCGATCCGCAGGGTTTCCGCCCCCGCCGGCAGCGCAAGAAGGGCAACCGCAAGGGCCGCCCGCCCGATCATGCCGTCTGCATCGCCTCGGCGCTGGCATAGACGCGGCGGCGCTTTTCCTCGATCAACTCGGCGATCCGCGACATCGCCATGCCGCGCATGATCATGCTGGCCGGCAGGAAGGCCCAGGCGCTCATCAGCCAGATCCGCGTCTCGGGGTCGGTCATCGCCAACGGCTCGAAGGTGTCCGAGGCCAGCTTGATCGCCGCCGGGATCACGAAGGGCGCAAGGAAGCCGATCACCATGTTGATCCGCCCGTCGCGCTGCAACCGCTTCACCACGTCGCCGCCCGTCGTCGGATCGAACAGCGGCAGGTTCACCCAGACGTTGAACGCCCCGCTGCTGGTCGGCCAGCCCATCACCCGGATCGAGAACAGGAACGCCAGCACGGTGAGAACCGCGATCACATAGCTCACCCCGGCCGCGATCCGCACGCTCGCCACCGTGTGCGGCAGCGCGTCCGAGGGCAGCATCAGCACCGCCAGGTGAACCGGCGAAAACGGGAAGTCCGTCAGATGCCCGACCAGCCCGCCCACGCCCGTCACCAGGGTCGTCGCCGCCGAGGGCGCGACGTCATGCAGGGCCACGACGGTCAGCAGCACGACCATCGTCATCAGGGCGACGAACCGCAGGCGGTTCAGCGGCGGCGCGTCGCGGAACTCGATGAAGCTTGGAAACTCGGTGTTGTATTCGGCGAAGGTCAGCGCCCCCGCCAGGATCGCCAGCAGCGCGATCATCTCGTAGGAATCGCCGCGCGTGCCCGGCAGCAGCAGGGCAGGCGTCGCCACCAGCAGCGCCACCAACAATCCACGCAAGGCTGCACCTGCAAGCCGCAAGAACACTGTCCGATCCCTTCAAGCCGGACGGTCCCGGTACATCGCCGGCCCCTGCCCAGTTGATCCACCCGAACCCGGGCGGTTTGCCTCATTTTGGCCGCATTTGTGCCGTGATTTGGCAGACCGCTCAAGTCGCGCAGGCAGGTCACTCCACCATTGGGGCAAAAACATGGACAAACTGGTGCGTCTTTGCATCAAAATGTCCGCGCTCTGGTGGATTGTCGCGCGGCAGCTACCAAATGTAGCAGGGCCTCGTGGCAAAGCTGTGGCAGGCTGCAAAAGCGGCCTGCCAGCGATTGTTCCGCCAACGGCCCCGGCACGGCCTGCGCGCGCCTCATTGATCGGCCAAAGCCGCCCAATCGCCGCCAATCGTGGCAAAAACGGGGCAGGCGCGGCCTGCCCCTGCGGGCATCACACCCAGGGACGCGCCTCGGCGGCGCGGGTCTCGAAGGCGTCGATGGCCGTGGCCTTCTCCATCGTCAGGCCGATATCGTCCAACCCGTTCAGCAGGCAGTGCTTCTTGAAGCTGTCCACCTCGAACGCGAACACCTCGCCGTCCGAGGTCGTCACTTCCTGCGCCTCCAGGTCCACCGTCATCCGCGCGTTCGCGCCCTTCTCGGCGTCCTTCATCAGCACGTCCACCGCCTCTTTCGGCAGCACGATGGGCAGGATGCCGTTCTTGAAGCAGTTCGAGAAGAAGATGTCGGCAAACGAGGTCGAGATGACGCAGCGGATGCCGAAATCCAGGAG
>JAGRMS010000472.1:1918-3659 GCA_020441135.1 Pseudooceanicola sp. | reverse complement strand
TCCAGATTGGCGCGGATGCACGGCCAGTTCAGGCGTGCCGCGACCTGTTCGATATGGGTCGACTTGCCGGTGCCGTGATAGCCCTGGATCATCACGCGGCGGTTGTGGCTGAACCCGGCCAGGATAGCGAGCGTGGTGTCGGGGTCGAACTTGTAGGTGGTGTCGATCTCGGGCACCCGGTCGGTGCGGTCGGCGAAGGCCTTGACCATCATGGGCGTGTCGATGCCGAAGACATCGTGAACCGAGATTTCCTCGGTCGGTTTTGCGTTGATGTCGATTCCGCCGTCGGCCATGACCCATCTTCCCGTTCTGCCGTCCGGCGGCGTGCCGGACCGCCACTTGCTGCACCATATCCCCGGCAAGGGCAAGGGGGGCAGGGCCGCTCTCGCGCGATAGCGCGACCCTTGGCCTGATCAATGCGGAAACGATGAAGATTAAGTGATCGCCGGATTTGAAACCGACCGGCGCGGGCCTCCGTATCTCCTGTCACATCCGGCACCGATGCCGGGCTAATCAGGAGGACCACATGACCCTTACCCGCATCCTTTCCGCCACCGCTCTGGCCGGAACTTTTGCAATGGCCGCCAACGCCGCCGAAAACCCGATGGTGGGCGGCGCGGCAATGTATGCCGACAAGACCATCGTCGAGAACGCCGTTAACTCGGCCGACCACACTACCCTGGTCGCCGCCGTGCAGGCCGCCGGGCTGGCCGAGACGCTGTCGGGCGCCGGTCCGTTCACTGTCTTCGCGCCGACCAACGACGCCTTCGCTAAACTGCCGGCCGGCACGGTCGACACGCTGCTGAAGCCCGAGAACAAGGATCAGCTGACCAAGATCCTGACCTGCCACGTTGTCGGCGCTGACGCCATGTCCGCCGCCATCGACAAGATGATCACCGACGACGGCGGCAGCCATGACGTCAAGACCGTCGGTGGCTGCGTCCTGAAAGCGTCGAAGATGGACGACAAGATCGTTCTGACCGATGAAAACGGCGGCACCGCCACCGTGACCATCGCCGACGTGGATCAATCGAACGGCGTGATCCACGTCATCGACGGTGTGCTTCTGCCGAAGATGTGATCCTCCGCGGATGGCACATGCTGTATGCGCCTTCCGTATCTGCGCCGTCCGCGCCGAAACAGCGCGGGCGGCGCCTCTGTCAGAAAGGAGCGCGCCATGCAGAGACGGGAAGTTCTGGCCATGGGAACGGCCCTGCTGGCCTCGAATGTCACGCCGTCCTTCGCTGCCGAGGGCATGTTCGAGATCACCCGCACCACCGCCGAGTGGAAGGCGATGCTGACTCCGCTGCAATATGCGGTGATGCGGGAGGAGGCGACCGAAAAGGCGTTCTCGTCGCCCCTGCACGACAACCACGCCGAGGGCACCTACCTGTGCCGGGGCTGTGCGCTGCCGCTTTATTCGTCGAAAGCGAAGTTCGACAGCGGCACCGGCTGGCCGAGCTTCTCGATGGCGCTGAAGAATGCGGTCGAGACCAAGACCGACCGCAAGCTGCTGGTGCTGGTGCGGACCGAGTGCCACTGCCGCCGCTGCGGGTCGCACCTGGGCCATATCTTCGACGACGGCCCGAAGCCGACCGGCAAGCGGCACTGCATCAACGGCGTGTCGCTGGAGTTCAAGGCGGCCTGACGCTCAGTCCTTGAAGTTCCGGCTAACCTTGATCTGGTCCCAGGCCCAGACCACTTGCTGCAACTGCTCTTCCTGGCTGCGGTCGCCGCCGTT
>JAGRMS010000472.1:0-1907 GCA_020441135.1 Pseudooceanicola sp. | reverse complement strand
TGATCAGCGCCTTGTAGGCCTTGCGCACCTCGGTCTTGGTCCAGGTGTCGCCCGCGTCGAGGATTTCGATTGCGCGCTTCTCGGTCGGCGGCAGACGGCGGCCCGACGCCCCGCTGCGCCGCCCGGGATTCTGTGTCGCATTGGCCCCCAGCACCTGCATCGGATCCTCGATCCCCAGCCGTGCCCAAGCGCGGGCCTCGGGGTCGCCCATGGGCCGCGTCGTGCGCTCCCAGACCTTGTCCTTGGACTGTTGCGCGTTGATTTCGGCCTCGGTCGTGCCGTCGAAAAAATTCCACTTCAGGTTGTATTCGCGCACATGCGTCTGGCAGAACCAGAGATAGTCGTCGAGCACGTCCGGGGCCTTGGGCGCGCGGTAGCGCCCGGCTTCCTCGCAGCCCGGATGCTCGCACTGGCGAACCGATGTCTCGGACGCGCCCGTCATCCCGCGCCTTCCGCGCGGGTTCTTCTTCTTGGCCGAAGACACGGACATGTCGAAACCGAATGGGTCAGGTTTGGTCACGGCGCATTCCCCCGGGGCACATCTTTTCGACTCGGATGCCAGAGTTTAAAGAAGTGGGCGTCAGATTGAAGGGGGCGCGGTGACTTTTTTGGATAACGAAGGCGTTGGCGGCGTTGCGCGGACGATCCATGAGCGGCTGACCGCCGCCTTTGACCCGACGCAACTGGACGTTGTGGACGACTCCGAGCGGCATCGCGGCCACGCGGGCTTCCGCGAGGGCGGCGAGAGCCATTTCAACGTCACGATCCGCGCCCCGGCCTTTGCCAAGATGTCGCGGATCGCGCGTCACCGGGCCGTCCACGCGGCGCTTGGGGCCGAGCTGGTCGGTCGCATCCATGCGCTTTCGCTCGACATCGGCGCCTGAGGTGTTTCAGTCGGTCTTCTTGCGCGCGGTGAAGCGCATGACCTTTTCGATGCCGGTCATCGGCCCCTTGCCTGGATCGGGATCCTCGTCTTCTTTCTCGACCTCCGTCCGGGTCGCCACCAGCGGTGGCGTCGGGCGCGTTGGCTGCTCTTCGCGCGGACGGGCATAGATCGGTTCGGCCTGCGCCGCCGCCACCAAGGCGGGTGCGCTGCGTTCGGCCCCGCCAAGCGGCGGCAGGCCGGTATCCGCGACTTGGCTTGCCGGGACATGCACCGCGCCTTCGGCCAGCGCCCGGCGGAACACCAGCATGTTGCGCCAGTTGGTGGTACTGCCGGTCAGGCCCTGGCGTTCCTCGCTGGGCAGCAGTTCCGCCCGCAGATATTCCCACCCCTGCGCGCCCATCTCGTTCAGCACGGCCTCGATGGAGACGGCAAACCGCCCCTCGGGCGAGCGCACGCCCTTGGCCTTCGTCCCGCGCGAGGGCGCCGGCACCACCTTGTATTCGTATCTGGTCATCTTGACCCCAAACTCCAGTTCCGGCGCAGTCTAGCAGAACCGCCGCGCCGCAAAAGCAAAAGCGTTAATCCGTCACACCCCGGTCGCCGGTTTCCGCCGGATGCCGATGCCGCGCCCGGCGGCCTCGGGGCGGGGCAGGGCGGCGTGGTCGGCGGCCATCGCCCCGATCCGCACCAACACGTCCTCGGGGAAGGGCGCCACGCGGGGGCCATTGGTGTCGATGGACAGGTGCAGCGTCTCACCCGTTGCCGCCAGCCAGCCGTCGGTGTGGCGCAATTCCTGGAACGAGTGGATGCGCTTGGCGTCAAAATCGAGAATCTGGAAGGACGACACCACCGCGTCGCCTAGCTTCAGCTCGCGCAGGTAGCGCACCTGGAATTCGCCCGCGAAGGTCGTCATGCCTCGTGTCGCGCGATATGTGTCGCCCAGCCCGAAACCTTCCCAGACCTGATCGACGCCCCGGTCGAACAGCACCGAATAGAAGGCCATGTTGAGATGGCCGTTGTA
>JAGRMS010000471.1 GCA_020441135.1 Pseudooceanicola sp. | reverse complement strand
CGCCAGATCGAGGTGCGCGCCTTCGAGAAACTGCAGAAGCGGATGCGCGAACTGGCCCGCGACAAGGGGATGCTGATCCCCGCATGACCGATCATGGGCCGGATGGACGCCATCCGGCCCTTTTCGGGCACCGTTGACGATCATGCGCGTTGAGTTTGCGCCGCGCCCGCGATAACCGGGTACGCACCGCAACCAGAGGCAGCCCGCGTCATGAAGATGCACGAAACATTCATCAAGCCGATGCACCCCGAGGGTCGTCGCTTTGTCGCGATCTTCGCCATCGTATCGCTGGTGCTGTTCCTGATCTGGGAACCGCTGGGCTGGATCGGCCTGGGCCTGACGGTCTGGTGCTATTACTTCTTCCGTGACCCCAAGCGCAGCGTTCCGGCGCGCGCCGACCTGATCCTGTCGCCTGCCGACGGGGTGGTTTCGCTGATCGAACCCGCCGCGCCGCCGGCGGAGCTGGGGATGGGCGGGCAGGAGCTGACCCGCGTCAGCGTCTTCATGTCGGTCTTCAATTGCCATGTGAACCGCAGCCCGGTTGCGGGGCGGGTCGACCGGATGGTCTATCGCCCCGGCAAGTTCCTCAACGCCTCGCTCGACAAGGCGAGCGAGGACAACGAGCGCAATTCGCTGGCCATCGAGATGAACGACGGGCGCAAGCTGGCCGTGGTGCAGATCGCCGGTCTGGTCGCGCGCCGCATCGTGCCCTTCGTCACCGAAGGGCAGGCGCTGCGGGCGGGCGAGCGGTTTGGCCTGATCCGCTTCGGGTCGCGGCTTGACGTCTACCTGCCCGACGGGGTGGAGCCGATGGTGTCGCTGGGCCAGACCATGATCGCGGGCGAGACGGTCCTGGCGGACCTGCGTGCAAGCGAACCGGCGCGACAGGCGCGGCGGGAATGAGGGACGACCCGCGCCCCGCGCGCACCCGCGCGCCGTTCCGGCCCACCCACATGTTGCCGAACCTGATGACGCTGGGCGCGATCTGCGCCGGGCTGACCTCGGTGCGCTTCGCGATGGATGGCAACGCGGTGCTGGCGATGTCGCTGATCGTGCTGGCGGCGGTGCTGGACGCGCTCGACGGGATGCTGGCGCGGTTGCTGAAGAGCGAGAGCGCGATTGGCGCGGAACTCGACAGTCTCGCCGATTTCGTGAACTTCGGCGTCGCGCCGGGGCTGCTGCTGTATATCTGGGTGCTTCAGGAATCGCGCAGTCTCGGCTGGATCGCCGTGCTGATCTATTGCCTGTGCTGCTGCCTGCGGCTGGCGCGCTACAATGTCACCTCGAAGGCCGATCCGGGCGTGCCGCGCGTCGTGTTCACCGGGGTTCCCGCGCCGGGCGGGGCGGTTCTGGCGCTGCTGCCGCTGGTGCTGCAACAGAACATGCCCGACCTGATCGACCCGGTGATGGCGCCGATCACCGCGGTCTGGCTGGTGGTGGTCGGCACGATGATGATCTCGCGCATCACGACGCCCTCGCTCAAGCTGATCCGCATTTCGCGTGACAAGGCGCCCTACATGATGGTGGCGGTGCTGGGGTTGATGGCGGCCTTCCTGACCTGGCCCTGGCCGCTGCTGCTGGCGGCAGAGTTCGGCTATCTCGCTGTGCTGGCGCGGTTCGCGCTGAAACGCCACCCGGACCGCGATCCGCGCTAGCGTTACCTGAGCCGCGCCCGCAACACGCGCAGCATGTTCTCGCCCATGACCTTGCGGACCTGGGCCTCGGTCAACCCTTCGTCGAGAAGCGCGCTGGTCAGCGCCGCCAGTTCCGAGGTGTCGAAGGCTGTTTCGACCGAGCCGTCGAAGTCGGAGCCGAGCGACACTGCATCCTCGCCCACCACCGCGACCGCCGCCTTGATCATCCGGGCGATGTTGGCGGGGGTGATGTCGCCGCAGGCCACCTCGTCCCAGTAGCCGATGCCGATCACGCCGCCGGATGCCGCGACGGCCTGCATCAGGTCGTCGGGAAAATTCCGCTTGGCCTGGCAAAAGCTGTAGAGGCCGGTGTGGCTGACCACCACCGGCATGTTCACCATCGCCAGCACGTCGCGCGCCACCTGCGGGCTGGAATGCGCGACGTCCAGGATCATGCCGCGCTTTTCGACTTCGGCCACCACCTGCCGCCCGAAGTCGGTCAGCCCCTTGTCGCCGATCCCGTGCAGGGAGCCGCCGAGTTCGTTGTCGAAGAAATGCTGGAGCGCGACCAGCCGATAGCCCGCGGCCTCGAGCCGGTCGAGGTTGAGAAGGTCGCCCTCGAGCGGATGCGCGCCCTCGATGCCGAGAATGCCGGCCACCATCTTCGAGCCCGCCGCGCGGGCGGTCAGCACGGCCTCCAGGTCGGCGCGGCTGCGCACGATCTTCAGCTGGTCCTGGGCCTCGGCTTCAAACCGGTGCAGCTTTTCCGCTTGATAGATTGCCCGCTCGAGCAGGCTGAACCAGGTCTCCATCGGCCAGAGCTGCCCGATCGCCAGCAGGGTGATGTTGTCCAGCGCGTCGGCGGAATTGCTGTCGTAGTTCTGGCCCGCCGGGCTTTTGGTGACGGCGGTAAAGACCTGGACCGCGACGTTGCCCTCGACCAGGCGCGGGATATCCACCTGTCCATAGGTGGACCGCCGGGTCAGATCCCTGTCCCAAAGCAGCGGATCGGCATGCCAGTCGCCGATCACCAGCGAGGCGTGCAGGGCCTTGGCCGCATCGCTGACAGGGTAGGGCGCATGGGGGATGACGGCGTTGCGCGATTTCTCGACATAGGCCGGGGCAAACCAGAAGAAGGCGCCGGCGGCGACGAGGACGAGCAGCATCAGCCGCCCCAGCCATTTTCCCAGTGTCCGCATGTTCGAAATCCCCCGCAGTCCGCGCCCACGCTAGGGAGTTGTCGGAAAAACACAATGGCAGCCGTCGCTGATTTGCGTCACTATGCCGGAGGGCCGGGGCAGTCAGGGCGGAGAGACAAGATGGTGAGATGGGGAATCCTCGGCGCGGCCAATTTCGCGCGCCTGCACATGGGGCCTGCGATCAACGCGGCGAAGCGGGCGAGCCTGGTCGCGCTGGCGACACCGCATGCCGAAAAGGCCGAGGCGTTCCAGGCCTTCTGCCCGACCCTGAAGGTGCATCCGAGCTATGACGCGCTGCTGAACGATCCCGGCATCGACGCGGTCTATATCCCGCTGCCCAACCACCTGCATGTGGAATGGACGCTCAAGGCGCTGGACGCGGGCAAGCACGTCCTTTGCGAGAAACCGATGGCGATGCAGGCGGCGGATTTCCACACGTTGATCGCGCGCCGCGACCAGACCGGGCTGCTGGCCGCCGAAGCCTTCATGATCGTCCATCACCCGCAGTGGAAGTGGGTCAAGGAACAGGTCGCGAGCGGCGCGATCGGCAAGCTGGCCCATGTCTCGGGCCGGTTCAGCTTTGACAATCGCGATATGGCCAACATCCGCAACCGGGCCGAAACCGGCGGCGGCGCGCTGCGCGATATCGGCGTTTACGTCTTCGGCGCCACCCGGTTCGTGACGGGCGAGGAGCCGTCGGAGGTCGCCACCCGCATCCGCTGGGAGAACGGCGTCGATACCTTCACCGACATCTCGGCAACCTTTCCGGGCTTTACCTATACGGCCTATATCTCGACCCGCCTGCACCCGACGCAGGAAATGGTCTTTCACGGCGATGGCGGCCTGATCCGGCTGACCGCGCCGTTCAACGCCAATGTCTTCGGCGAGGCGCGGGCCGAATTGCACATGCCCGGGCTGGAGGTGCTGACCAAACGCTGGCCCGCGGACAATCACTATGTCCACCAGGTCGAAGCCTTCAGCCGCTCGGTCGCGACGGGCGAGGACTATGCCTGCCCGCTGGAGTTTTCCTATGGCACGCAGGAGATGATCGACCGGGCCTTCGACTCGGCGCAGCCGATGTGACGGTTCAGCCGGCGAGAGGCATCCGCATGACAAGCTGCGGCCCCGCCCGGCCGCCTTCGTAGATCTCGCCGGTGTCGACGAAGCCCCCGGCGCGGTAGGTTCGGATGGCCGCCGGGTTCGCCATGTTGACGGTCAGCACCACGGACCGGATGCCGGGGTATCGCGCGGGCAGGTAGGCGTCCAGCGCCCGGACAGCCGCCGTCCCGACCCCCTGGCCCTGGCGGCCCGCGTCGATCATGAAGGACTTGAGTCCCGGTTCGTCCGGGCGCGCGAACCAGTGATCCGCGGCATAGGCGCGGTCGATGCGGAACAGCCCCACGGCGCCGCCGTCCAGTCGGATCACATGCAGGTCCGAGGTCGGCTGGTGATGCGCGAAGGCGTCGGCGGGCGTGCCCGAGAAACGCTCCTGTGCCGGGTGAACGGCGATATGCGCCACCGTCGCGAAGTCGTCGCGCGACAGCGGCGCAAGGGTCAGGCGCACCTAATCCTCCATCGCCTCCAGCTCGTCGATGAAGCCCTCGATCATCGACAGGCCCTTGTCCC
>JAGRMS010000470.1 GCA_020441135.1 Pseudooceanicola sp. | reverse complement strand
TGGCAGCCCGTAGGGGAGTCGAACCCCTCTTTTCAGGTTGAAAACCTGACGTCCTAACCGATAGACGAACGGGCCACGCGGTGTCGGGTGTTTAGTGACGTCGTGGCGGGTCCGCAAGAGAAAAAAGCGGCCTTGGCGCGGGAAATTGGCGTGGGTGCGGGGCCGGGCCGGGGGCTGTCCTGTGCCCGGCCCGGCCCGCTTCAGTTCACGAAGCTCGGCATGATCCAGCGGGGCAGGAACAGGATCAGGTCGGGCAGCAGGATGATCGCCAGCAACACGCCCAGCATGGGCAGCAGGATCACGCAGACATCCCTCAGCGCGTCGATCAGGCGGATCTTGCCGATCGATGCCGCGATCAGCAGGCAGAGACCGTAGGGCGGTGTCACCAGGCCGAAAGCGAGGCTGATGACCCCGATGATGGCGAAGTGGATCGGGTGCATCCCCACATGCTCCGTCACCGGGAACAGAACGGTGCCAAGGATGATGATCGCCGGGATTGCGTCGATGAACATGCCGATCAGCAGGAAGGCCAGCGCCGTCATGATGCCGATGCCGATGATCCCCAGCCCCATCTGGTCGATCTGCGACACCAGCGCCGCCGGGATCTTGAAGTAGGCGAGGCACCATCCAAAGGCCGAGGCGGTGCCGATGCAGAACAGCGTGATCGCCGCGAAGCGGGCGCTGTCGTAAAGCACGAGCGGCAGCTGGCGCGGGGTGATGGTGCGGTAGACCACAAGGCCCAGCACCAGCGAGTAGATCACCGCGACGACCGAGGCCTCGGTCGGGGTGAAGAACCCGCCGACGATGCCGCCGACGATGATGAGGGGCGTCATCAGCGCGAGGGAGGCGCCGGCTGTCGCCTTCAGCAACTCGACCAGGGTCGCCCGCGTGTGGACCGGATAGCCGCGCCGCTTGGCATAGACATAGACCGTGACCATCTGCGACAGGGCGATCAGCACGCCGGGCACCACGCCCGCCAGGAACAGCCCGCCGATCGACACCGACATCAGCCCGCCCCAGACCACCATCAGGATCGAGGGCGGGATGATCACCCCCATGACGCTGGAGCAGGCGGTGATGGCGACGGCGAAGGAGGAATCGTAGCCCTCCTTCTTCATCTGCGGAATCAGCAGGGAGCCGATGCCGGCGGCGTCGGCGGTGGACGAGCCCGAGATGCCGGCAAACAGCATGGACACCACCACGTTGACATGGCCAAGCCCGCCCGGCAGGTGCCCCACCATGGCGCGGGCGACGCGGATCAGCCGGTCGGTGATCCCGGCCGAGTTCATCAGGTTCGCCGCCAGCAGGAAGAAGGGCACGGCAAGAAGCACGAAGGCGTTGTAGCTCTTGAACATCTCGCGCATCAGCAGCATCGGCGTCAGCCGGTCGCTGATGAAGAACACCGGCACCACGGCCAGCCCCAGCGCGAAGGCCACCGGCACCCGCAGGAAGACCAGCACGCCGAAGGTGCCGAACAGGATTGCCGCGACCTCACCAGGTGTCATCGGGGCCTCCTTTGCGCAGCGTGGCCACATCGTTGACGATGCGTTCGATCAGGAAGACGCTCCAGGTTGCCCCGCCCAGCGGCCAGGCGACATAGATCATCCACATGGGCAGGCCGGAGATTTCGGATTGCTGGCGCGCGCCCAGAACGTAGAAGTCCCAGCCCCACCACAGGAACGACAGCGCCATGACCAGCATGGCGAGATGCACGAAGGTGCGATAGCCGAATTCGACCCGGGGGTTCGGGCTGTGCGGCAGCACGTCCACGTCGAAATGGGTGCCGTCGCGCACCGCGATCATGGCGCCGATCAGGATGATCCAGACAAAGCAGAAACGCGCGATTTCCTCGGTCCAGATATAGCGCGGAATGAGTCCGGTGTAACGGCTGAGGATCTGCATCGTTACCGGAATGATGAGCGCGCCCATGAGCACGGTCAGCAGGATTTTCAGAAGGCGATAATAGCCTTCGAGTACCAGGCGCATGACGCCTCTCGCTGTTCGGGAAATTGAAAGGGGCCCCGCGATGGGGCCCCCGGAAGGATTTACTTGACCGCTTCGATCGCCATCAGCACGTCGGTCGCGCCGAGTTCCTCGGCATAGGCCTTCTTGACCGGCCCGGCGAGTTCCAGCAGCTTGTCGCGCTCGGTGAATTCGTGGGTCTTCAGAAGGCCTGACGATTCCATCTTGGCCAGCTTGTCGCTGTCCTGGCCGCTTTCGATGTCACGGCCCAGCTTGCCGCCCGCCTTGCCGGCCTTCAGCACGCATTCCTGTTCGGCCGGGGTCAGCCGCTCGAAGGTCGCGTTCGAGAAGGCCAGCGGACGCACGGTGATCGCGTGCTTGGTCAGCGAGATTTCGGGGCCGACCTCGTAGAACTTCATCTGCTCGATGCCCGCCGCCTCGTTCTCGGCCGCGTCGATCACGCCGGTCTGGATGGCGTTGTAGACCTCGCTGTAGGCGATGACCGAGGGATTGGCCTTGATCGCCTCGAAGATGCGCGTCTGGATCGGCGCGCCCATCACCCGCATCGGCAGGCCTTCGAGCTCTGCCATGTTGGTGATCGGCTTGTTGACGATCAGGTTGCGCGTGCCGCCGCCGGCATAGCCGATCAGCCGCACGTTGGCCTTTTCAAGCACATCCGCCGCCAGCGGCGCCAGCGCGTCCTGGTCCATCACCGCGTTCCAGTGATCGAGGTCACGGAACAGGAACGGCATGTCCATCAGCGGGGCCTTCTGGCTGAAGGTGGACATGTGCGACGGGCTGACGATGGCGTAATCCACCGCGATGCCCTGGCTCATGTTCTCGAAGTAATCCTTTTCGAGACCGAGTTCCGAGTTGAGGTGCAGATCGAATGTCAGCGATCCGCCCGAGCATTCGCCGGCGATCTTCTCGAATTCGCGCAGGGCCTTGGTAAAGGCATGGTTCTCGTCGAATTGCACGGCGCCGACAAGTTCCGTGGCCGGGGCCGAGGTGGCAATCGACAAAACTGCGGCGCAGAGCGCCGCAGAGGCAAAGTGTTTCATGGTATCCTCCCTTGCGCCGGGTGCGATTGGCCCCCGGACTGGCCTACTATGGGACCAAGTTCGCCCACCGTGCAACACCTGTCGACATCTGCGGCAAAATCCCGTTTCTTGGCGCCGATCTGTCAATTGGCTGTGGGAGGCACGACGTGACGACGAACCGCTTCGATTTTTCCGACCTGAAGGACAAGAAAGTCCTGATCACCGGCGCATCTACCGGCATCGGCGCGGCGCTGGCCCGCGCCTTCGCGGCGCATGGGGCGCATGTGGGGGTTCACTACAATTCGAGCGCCGAGGCCGCGCAGGCGGTGGTGGACGAGATCCGGGCGGCGGGCGGCACGGCGGTGGCGATCCGTGCGGATGCCGCCGACAGCAAGGCGCTGGTCGCGGCGGTAGAGCAGGCGGCGGCAGAGCTGGGGGGGCTCGACGGGTTGATCAACAACGCGGGCGGCATGATCAAGCGGGTGCCCTACGCCGAGGCGACGGACGAGGATTACGACCGGGTGATGGACCTGAACGCGCGTTCCATCGTGGCGGCGTCGAAGGCGGTGCTGCCGCATCTGAAGAAGCAGGGCGGCGGGTTCATCATCAACACCACCTCGGTCGCCGCGCGCAACGGGGCCGGGGGCGGGGCGGGGCTCTACGGCTCGTCCAAGGCGTTCGTGTCGAACGTCACGCGCGGGATGGCGAAGGAGTTCATTGCCTACAACGTGCGCGTCAACGCCGTCGCGCCGGGGGTCATCACCACGCCGTTCCACGAGCGGTATTCGACCCAGGCGCAGATGGACGCGATGCTGGCCACCGTGCCGCAGGGGCGGCTGGGCGTGGCCGAGGATTGCGTCGGCGCCTACCTGTTCCTCGCCTCGGCCGCGCTGTCGGGCTACATCATCGGCCAGACACTGGAGGTCAACGGCGGGCAGCTGATGCCGTAAGGCGCGCGATGTGATCCTCAGCCCCGGACGCGGCTACGTCTTCGTGCATATCCCCAAGACCGGCGGCACCGCCCTCTCGCTCGCGCTCGAGGCGCGGGCGATGCGGGACGACCTGCTGATCGGGGATACGCCCAAGGCGCGGCGGCGGCGGGGGCGGCTGGCGGGGGCGCAGACGCGCGGGCGGCTCTGGAAGCATGCGACGCTGGCGGATGTCGAGGGGCTGGTGCCCGACGCGGTTCTGGACGGGCTGTTCGCCTTCACGCTGGTGCGCAATCCCTGGGACCGGATCGTCAGCTATTACCACTGGCTGCAAGGCCAGCGGTTCGACCATCCGGCGGTCGGGCTGGCGCAGTCGCTCGCCTTCGACGCCTTCGTGCTACACCCGCAGACGCAGGCCTCGTTCCGCGCCACCCCGGCCGCACACTACATGCGCCGCAGCGACGGGCGCGAGCAGTGCAAAGCCTATGTGCGGCTGGAACATCTGGCGGAGGACATGGCCCCGGTGGCGTTCCATCTGGGCTTCATGCCGGCAGTGGAGCGGATCAACACCTCGGAGCGCGACGCCGACTACCGGCGTTATTACACCGAGCAGACCGCCGAGGCGGTGGCCGAAGCCTGCGCCGAGGACATCGCCCGTTTCGGCTACTGTTTCGATACGCGCCAAGGCCCTTGAAAAGGGCCTTCAAGGGCCTTCGAAGGCCCTTGGCGCGTCACTCCATCGACAGGATCAGGTTGCGCACGACCGGATAGATTTCCTTCTCCCACCGCTTGCCGTTGAACACGCCGTAATGCCCCACGTTCGCCTGCAGGTGATGCCGCTTCAGGTGCGGCCGCAGCGAGCGGCAGAGGTCATGCG
>JAGRMS010000469.1 GCA_020441135.1 Pseudooceanicola sp. | reverse complement strand
ATGGCGCGGCTGGCGGCCAGCAGGACAGCGCCGACGACGCCCGGAAGCGCGGCGGGCAGGATCACCTGGCGGATGGTCTCGGACTGGGTGGCGCCAAGGCCATAGGCCCCGTCGCGCAGCGATTGCGGCACCGCGTTGATGATGTCATCGGACAGCGAGCTGACAAAGGGGATCAGCATGATGCCCATGACCAGCCCGGCGGTCAGCACGGACGAGGACGAGTTGCCCAGGCCCAGCGGCTGCGCCAGCCAGTCGCGCAGCAACGGCCCGACGGTGATCAGCGCGAAAAGGCCGTAGACGATGGTGGGGATGCCGGCCAGCACCTCGATCGCGGGCTTGGCCATCGCACGGACCGGCTTGCTGGCATATTCCGAGAGGTAGATCGCGATCATCAGCCCAAGCGGCACGGCGAAGAGCAGCGCGACGAGGCTGACGTAGAAGGTGCCCCAGAGCAGCGGGATGATCCCGAGGTCCGACCCGCCGCGAAACTGCGGGTTCCAGGTGGTGGAGAAGAAGAACTCGGACGCGGGGTACATCCGGAAGAAGTTGACGGATTCCGACAGGAGCGACATCACGATGCCCGCCGTGGTCAGGATCGCCACGGTCGAGGCGCCGATCAGCAGGGCCTTGACGAAGCTTTCGCTGATGTTGCGGGCGCGCATGTCGGGATTGGTTCGGCTCAGCATGAAACCGCCCGCGCCGAGCGCCAGCGCCAGAACGGCGACCGTCATCGCCAGCGAACCCGTGTGGTTCGCCGCGCGCATGGTCTTCGCGGCGGAAAAGACGGGTGCCGGAACCTCGGCCCCCAGCGCGACGCCGACACGCGCCAGCCGTTCGCGCACGTTGGTCTGGTCGGCATCCAACCGGGCAAGCTCGTCCTCGGACAGCCCAAGCGAGTCCAGCCCCCCGGCGATCCGGCGCACGTCGGCCATCACCAGGCTGCGCGCCCCGCCTTCGGGGATCAAAGAGTCGGGGATCATCCCGCTGACGCGGTTCTCGACCACGATGGGCTGCACGAAGAGCCAGGCCGCCAGCAGCAGCAGGGCGGGCACGGCGACGAACAGCGCCACCGACTGGCCGTAGTAGGAGGGCAGCGAATGCAGCCGGCGTTTCTGCGCGGCAGCCATCGACAGGGCGCGCGCGCGGCCGACGAAATAGCCGACAAGGCCCAGGCCGAGCACGATCAGCGAGAGAAGTCCAACGCTCATGGGAAATTCCGCCGGTAAGGGGTGCGGGCGGCACCGAATGCCGCCCGCGTTTGGTCAGATCAATTGCTCAGCGGCGCCATCGGCGTGCGGGCTGCGACCATTTCCTGGGTCTTGGCCAGTTCCGGGTCGGAGACCAGGCCATATTCCGACAGCGGGCCGTCCGGGCCGGCGATTTCGTCCGAGACGAAGAACTCGATGTATTCCTGGAGGCCGGGGATCACGTCGAGGTGGGCGTTCTTGACGTAGAAGAACAGCGGACGCGAGACCGGGTAGTCTCCGGCGGCGATCGTTTCCACGGTCGGCTCGACGCCGTTCATGGTGGCGACGCGCAGCTTGTCGGTGTTGTTCTGGTAGAACGACAGGCCGAACACGCCGATCCCGTTCCTGTTGGCATCCACGCGGGCCAGCGTCTCGGTGTAGTCTCCGTCGATGTCGACCGACACGCCGTCAGTGCGCAGCGCCATGCAGGACTTGTCGGCCTTCTCGTCGCCCGAGGCTTTCAGGGCGTCCAGCGTGCCGTCCGCCTTGCAGCCGGCGTGCAGCACCTTCTCGTCGAACACTTCGCGGGTGCCGTGCTTGGT
>JAGRMS010000468.1:2823-5520 GCA_020441135.1 Pseudooceanicola sp. | reverse complement strand
CCTCGGGGCGGGCCATGCCGAAATTCCGCTCGATCCGCGATTTCGTGTCCGAGCCCTTCTCCTGCCCGATCACCACCACCGGACGGTCGTTCAGACGGGCCAACCCGCCCATGATCGCGTGATCGTCGGCGAAATTGCGGTCCCCGGCCAGCGGCGTGAACTCGGTGAACAGCGCGTCGATGTAATCCTGGCAATGCGGCCGGTCCGGGTGCCGCGCCACCTGGCATTTGCGCCAGGGGGTCAGCCCCTTGTAGAGATCGGTCAGCATCTGCTCGGCCTTGCGGTCCAGCGCCTCGGCTTCCTTCTCGACATCCATCTCGGGGTTGTTGCGGGCCATCGCGCGCAACTCGGTCGCCTTGCCCTCGATCTCGGCCAGCGGTTTCTCGAAATCCAGATATTGGGTCATCCGGGCGCCCTTTTCTTGGTTTTGTCCTATATGGACGGGGCTTGGGGCTTATGCAACTCGGCAAGATTTGTTGCGAGTGGGCGTGGTAGGGCTGGGGCATGGATCTGAACGCCAACAGAACCGACCACGCCGACCGGATCGCCCGCACGATCCGGCACATCGACGCCCATCTGGACGGCGACCTTGGGCTGGACGCGCTTGCCGATGTCGCGGCGCTGTCGCGGTTCCACTTCTCGCGCGTGTTCCGCGCCCAGACCGGCGAAGGCGTGGCCGAGGCGGTGCGGCGCATCCGGCTGAACCGCGCGGCGCTGATGGTGGCCTATACGGCCGAGCCAATGACGGTGATCGCCCGGCGCTGCGGCTTTGGCCATGTGGGCAGTTTCGAGCGCGCCTTTGCCGCCGCGTTTGGCGGCACCCCGCGCCAGCTGCGCGCGAGGCGGCACCTGCCGCCGCCCCTGTTACCCCCCGCAAAAGGAGACTTTGCCATGTTCCCCTCGGAAATCCGCACCGCGCCCGATACCACGCTGGCCGGTGTCGCCCATCGCGGGCCGTATCAGGAGATCGGCGCGGCCTTCGAGACGCTGATGAAGACGCTGGACAAGGCCGGGCTGTGGAAGACCTCGGGGCCGTCGTTCGGGATCTACTACGACGATCCGTCGGAAACCCCGGTGGCCGAACTGCGCGCCCATGCGGCGCAGAAGCTGGCGGAGGGGGACAAGGTGCCCGAGGCGCTGGACCGGATCGACCTGCCGGGCGGGCGGTTCCTGGTCGTCACCTGCAAGGGCCCGTTCAGCAAGCTGCCCGAGGCCTGGGCCTTTACCTATGCCCGCGCCCTGCCCGAAAGCGGCTGCGACTTCCGCGACGGAATTCCGTTCGAGCGTTACGTCTCGAACTCGTGGGAGACGAAGCCCGAGGACCGGATCACCGAGATCTGGGTGCCGGTGGCCTGAGCACCTCAGGCCATCACCACCGGCCAGAGCGAGGCGATCAGCAACAGCGCCATCGCGCCGTTGAACCACAGCAGCCGCCGGCGGCTGGTCAGGATCCTGGCCATCTGCTGGCCCAGCAGGGCCCAACAGCCGACCGAGGGCAGGTTGATCGCGCCGAACACCGCGGCGACCAGCGCGACGGCGGCAAGGCTGCCTTCGGGCGTGTAGGCAGCAAGCGCCGTCATCGCCATGGCCCAGGCCTTGGGGTTGACCCACTGGAAGGCGGCGGCCTGGAGGAAGGTCATCGGGCGGCCCACGTCCGAACCGGAGCCGGGTGGCGCGGCCCGTGCGATCTTCCAGGCGAGCCAGAGCATGTAGACGACGGCGACCGCCTTCAGCACCGTATGGGCCGCCGGGTAGACATCGAGCAGCCGTGCCAGCCCGGCCCCAAGTGCCACGATCATCACGGTGAACCCGATGGCGATGCCCAGCATATGCGGGATGGTCCGGCGGAACCCGAAGTTCGCGCCCGAGGCCATGAGCATCAGGTTGTTCGGCCCCGGCGTGACGGAGGAGACGAAGGCAAAGGCGATGAGACCGGCGAGAAGCTGCTGTGACATGGCGCGCAAGATCGCCGCAAACGCGCCGAATGAAATTGCCAAATGATGCGCCGTCGGCCATTTCTTGCAACAAATGGCGAAGACGGATGACATCAGCGACCGGATATTGCGCGAGTTGCAGCGCAATGGGCGGATCAGCAACCTGGACCTGGCCGAGCGTGTCGGCCTGTCGCCCTCGGCCTGCCTGCGGCGGGTGCAGGAGTTGGAACGGTCCGGCGTGATCGCGGGCTATCGCGCGGTGCTGAGCCCGGCGGCGCGGGGCATCGGGTTTGTCGCCTATATCGGCGTCGGCCTGGGCGAACACACCAAGGCCGCGCAGAACGGCTTCGAGAAGGCCGTCGCGCGGGCGCCCGAGGTGGTGGAATGTCACAATGTGACCGGCACCATCGAATACATCCTGCGCGTCGAATGCGCGGATCTGGCCAGCTACAAGACCTTCCACACCGACGTGCTGGGCACCCTGCCCCACGTCACGGCGATCACGTCCTATGTGGTGATGGATTCGCCGAAAGACCTGCGCGCCTGAGGCCTCAGCCCGCCGCGATCAGTTCGGACTGCTTCACGATCACCTCAGCCTGCTTGATCGAGGCGATGTCGACCAGCCGACCCTTGTAGACCGTGGCCCCGGCCCCGGTGCGCTTGGCCTCTTCCATCGCGGCGAGGATCTCGCGCGCTTCGGCCACCTTGGTCTCGGGCGGGGTGAAGACCTCGTTCGCCAGCGCGATCTGCTTGGGGTGGATCG
>JAGRMS010000468.1:0-2809 GCA_020441135.1 Pseudooceanicola sp. | reverse complement strand
TGCCGACCATGCCCAGCGTGGCCGAGCGCCGCGCCTGGGCGCGGAAGCCCTCGTCGTCGGAGAAGTCGCCGAAGGGGCCGTCGACCGGCAGCACGCCATGCGTCCGGCAGGCGGCGACGATGGCGGTCTGCGCCCAGTGCCAGGGGTCGGACCAGTACTTCTGGCCGCCCTGAAGCATGTAGTAGTCGTCCTGCGTGCCGCCGATGCCGGTGGTCTGCATCCCCATCGAGGCGGCAAAATCCGCCGCGCCGAGGCTCATGGCTTCAAGCCTTGGCGACGAGGCCGCAATCTCTTTGACATGGGCGATACCTGCCGCGCTTTCGATGATGACCTCGAACTTCAGCGGTTTCGTGCGTCCCTTCGCACGTTCCACCGACGTCACCAGCGCATCGACGGCATAGACATCCGCCGCGCACCCCACTTTCGGGATCATGATGGCGTCGAGCCGGTCGCCCGCCTGCTCCATCAGGTCCACCACGTCGCGATACCAGAACGGCGTGTCCAGACCGTTGATCCGCACCGACAGCGTCTTGCGGCCCCAGTCCACCGCGCCGATGGCCGCGATCACGTTGGCGCGGGCGGCGTCCTTGTCCGAAGGCGCCACCGAATCCTCGAGGTCGAGGTTGATCACGTCCGCCGCGCTCGCCGCCATCTTGGCAAACAGCTTGGTGTTGGAGCCGGGGCCGAACAGCTGGCAGCGGTTCAGGCGGGCGGGCGGCGTGGGCTGGAGGCGGAAGGACATGGGTGGTCTCCGTTGGCCGGGAAAGGAAGTTGCGCGGGCTTGCCCTCGGGGCGTAGCAAAGTTGCGCCGCAGCGCGCAAGGGCCATTGTGCAAGCGCAGCAATTCCCGTTTCTTCCGGGAAGGGCCGTGCAGCCCGAGCATCGGCTACGCAAGATTCTTCGGCATCGTGCAAAAAATGCACAAGAACCATGCGGCATCTGCCTCTCTCACAACAGATAACGCAAGCCACGCCCCCCGCCGATTGGATATCCTCGCCCGGAATCAACAGAAGAGGCTGCGCCATGATCGAAACCCCCTATCTCCTTTTCCTCGGCGACGCACCCGATCAACTCGCCGCAAAGGTGGCGCAGGGGATCCGCGACTGGCGTCCCGACAATGCCATCGGCCAGATCCGCCTGCCGAACTGCGGCGCGGACGTGAAGCTGCCGGACATGACGTTGGCCGAAGCAAGGGCGAAAGGTGCAAAGACGCTGGTGGTCGGCGTGGCCAACCGGGGCGGGATCATCAGCGAGGGCTGGAAGAAGGTGCTGATCGAGGCCATCGAAATGGGCTACGATATCGCCTCTGGCCTGCACAACCTTCTGCGCGACGAGGGCGACCTGGTGGCAGCCGCCCAGACCCACGGCCGTACGCTGCACGATGTCCGGGTGCCGACGGTCGGCTACCCCATCGCCAACGGCGTCAAGCGGTCGGGCAAGCGGCTGCTGGCGGTGGGCACGGACTGCTCGGTCGGCAAGATGTACACCACGCTGGCGCTGGACGAGGCGATGAAGCGGCGCGGCAAGAAGAGCTCGTTCCGCGCGACGGGGCAGACCGGCATCCTGATCACCGGGGCGGGCGTGCCACTGGACGCGGTGGTCGCCGATTTCATGGCCGGGTCGATCGAATACCTGACGCCGGACAATGACGACGACCACTGGGACATGATCGAAGGCCAGGGCAGCCTCTACCACGTCTCCTACTCCGGCGTGACCCTGGCACTGGTCCATGGTGGCCAGCCCGACGCGCTTGTGATCTGCCACGAACCCTCGCGCCCGCACATGCGCGGGCTGCCGGGCTACAAGATGCCCACGCTGGAGATGGTCCGCGACCTGGCGCTGCCGCTGGCGCGGGTGGCGAACCCGAAGTGCGAGGTGATCGGCGTGTCGATCAACACGCAAGCCATGGGCGAGGACGAGGCAATGAGCTATCTCGAAGGCGTGGAAAAGCGCATGGGCCTGCCCACGGTGGACCCGTTCCGCCAGGGCGCAGACCGGCTGGCCGAGGCGCTGGAGGCATACTGAGGCCGCCTCCGGCGGGCGTATTTGCAACAGAAAGAAGGAGCGGTGCCATGCAGGTCGAGGTGACGCGCGACGTGTTCCGGCTGGCGCAGGTTTTCACCATCTCGCGTGGGTCGCGGACCGAGGCGCAGGTGCTGACGGTGACGGTGAGCGAGGGCGGCGTGACCGGGCGCGGCGAATGCGTGCCTTACGCGCGCTATGGCGAGTCGCTCGATTCGGTGGCGGCGCAGATCGGCGGGCTGCCTGCGACCTTCGACCGGGCATCGCTGGCGGGGCTGCTACCGGCGGGCGCGGCGCGCAACGCGGTGGACTGCGCGCTGTGGGATCTGGAGGCGAAGCGGACGGGCAAGCGGGTCTGGGAGCTGGCGGGGCTGGCGGCGCCGGGGCCGCTGGTGACGGCCTATACGCTGTCGCTCGACACGCCCGAGGCGATGATGGCGCAGGCGGCGAAGAACGCGCATCGTCCGCTCTTGAAGATCAAGCTCGGCACGCCCGACGACATGCCCCGGCTGGAGGCGGTGCGTCGCGGCGCGCCAAAGGCCCGCATCATCGTCGATGCCAATGAAGGGTGGAGCGCGCCGGTCTACGCCGACCTTGCGCCGCACTTGGTGCGGCTGGGCGTCGACCTCGTGGAACAGCCCCTGCCAGCCGGTGAGGATGACGCGCTGCTCGGGATGGAGCGGCCGGTTCCGGTCTGTGCCGACGAGAGCTGCCATGACCGTGCGTCCCTTCCGAAGCTGAAGGGCAAGTATGACGTGGTGAACATCAAGCTCGACAAGACCGGCGG
>JAGRMS010000467.1 GCA_020441135.1 Pseudooceanicola sp. | reverse complement strand
CAGCATAATCCTCAAAAACAACGGAAAAATCCGGCCACAGCCGGATCTGGAGAACGCTTTCGTTTGGGCAAGTGGCGGAGAGACAGGGATTCGAACCCTGGGTGGGCTTGCACCCACAACGGTTTTCGAGACCGCCCCGTTCGACCGCTCCGGCATCTCTCCGCGGTCTGGAGCCTGCGTTTAGCGGGGATCGGCGGGGGAGGCAAGGGCATTTGGCGTTCGGCGCGGGTGTCCGGCGATTTGCCATTGTCGGGGCGGACAAAACCCTTAGATTCGGGGGTATGCGCATTCCGGTCTTCATACTGTCCCGCCTGATCGCCGCCCTGTTGCTGGCACAGAGCCTTATCGCGTTGTCGGGACCGGCATTCGCCGCCGAGCGGGCGAAGGTTCAGGCGTTCCTTCAGGTCACGGGGTTCGACGTGGCGCTCGATTCCATCGCTCTCTCGGCCAAGACGGCGCCCCGGATGCTGGGGCTCGACGCCGGAGACTTCGGGATTGCCTGGACGCGGATGGCCGATGAGGTCTTTGCCACTGGCGGGATGCGCGACATGGCGCTCGATATCCTGGAGCAGACGCTGGCCGACGGGGCGCTGAATGTGGCGGTGGAGTTCTATGCCTCTGACCTCGGGCAACGGCTGGTGACAGCGGAGAATGCCTCGCACGGGATGGATGGCGAGGAGAAGCGGGCGCAGGGAGAACGCATCCTCGCGGGTCTCGTGCAACAGGGCAGTCCGCGGGTGGAGCTGTTCAAACGGATGGGCGCCGCGATCGGCGGGGCCGAGACGGCGATGGTAGCGATGCGCGAGGTGCAGGTGCGTTTCCTCCTGTCGGCGGCTGCTGCGGGTGTCGTCAACCTGCGAGTCGATGCGGACGAACTTCGCGCGCTGTTGAAGTCGCGGGAAGGCGGCATGCTGATGGACATCCAGAGGGGTGCGCTGGCTGCGTCGGCTTATACCTATCGCGATTTCACGGACGCCGAGGTGCGCGCGTATGCCGAGGCGCTGGAGTTGCCCGAGATGAAGCAGGTCTACCAGCTGTTGAACGCCGTGCAGTACGAGATCACCGCGAACCGCTTCGAGGCGCTGGCGGGGCGGATGGCCGATTTGCAGCCGCAACAGGATTTGTAATCGTGAGGATGAACATGCGGAGTTTGGCTCTGTCGCTGACGGCGCTTTTTGCATTCGCGCTGCCTCTGCGCGCGGCGGATGAGGCGGCTCGGCTCGGGGCGGCGCTGAGGCTTCCGGAGGTGGCGCAAATCCTGTTCGACGAAGGCGTCCGCTACGGGAAGGACATCGACAGCGACATGCTGGGCGGCGAAGGCGGCGAGCACTTTGCCGGTCAGGTCGCACGCATCTACGAGCCGCAGCGCATGACGGACACGATGCTCGACCAGCTGGCGCAGAACATGAACACGGAGCAGATGACCCGGGCGCTGGAGTTTCTCGATGCGCCGCTGGGTGTCCGGATCATGCAGCTGGAGCTGACCGCGCGCCAGGCGATGAGCGACGAGGCGGTGGCGGAGTTCGCCAAGGAGGCGGAGGCAAAGGCGCGGGCCGAGGGCGTGGCCCGGCTCGATTTGATTGACCGCTTCGTCAAGGTGAACGAGCTGATAGACCGCAACGTCGCGGGGGCGCTGGCGTCGAATTATCGATTCTTCCAAGGGCTCAGCGCGGCAGGCCCCAACAAGATGAGCGAAGGCGAGATGATGGACCGGGTGTGGGAGCAGGAGGAAAGTATCCGCGCCGATACGCTGGCCTGGATGAACGGCTACCTCTACATGGCGTACGGGCCGTTGACGGATGACGAGCTGAGCGCCTACATCGCCTTCTCCGAGACGCCCGAGGGGCAGGCGCTGAACGTCGCGCTGTTCACTGGGTTCGATGCGGTGTTCGACCGAATTCACTATGACCTGGGGCAGGCTGCGGCCCGGACGCTGGCGTCGCACGATCTCTAGGTGCGAAGGCGGCGCTTGGCGGTTGACAGCGGCGTGGGGAATGCGCATAAGCGCCACGCCCGGACGAGCGATCGTGCCGGGAATTTTCATTCCGCCCGCCAGGGGCGCGCTGTTCACGGGTGGCCTCAGGGCCGCGAACGCCCCGCAAGGGGGGCCCCAGGACGCGGCAACGACAAGGAAGACACCATGTTCGCGGTCATCAAGACCGGCGGCAAGCAATACAAGGTTCAGTCCGGGGATATGCTCCGGGTGGAGAAACTTGCAGCGGAAGCCGGCGAAACCGTCCAGTTCAACGAAGTCCTCATGCTCGGCGGCGACAGCCTTGTCGTCGGCGCCCCGATGATCGCGGGTGCGGGCGTGCAGGCCGAGGTCGTCGACCTCGTCAAGGCCGACAAGGTCATCCACTACGTCAAGCGCCGCCGCAAGCACAGCTCGCAGCGCACCAAGGGCCACCGCCAGAAGCTGTCGCTGATCCGCGTGACCGACATCCTGCCGGAAGGTGCGGACAAGTCGGGCGTGAAGGCCGCCGTGGGCGCGGGTTCGGTCAGCGTGGCTGCCGTGGCTGCCGCCACTCCGAAAGCCGAAAAGGCCGCCAAACCTGCCAAGGCCAAGGCCGCCAAGGGCGACGACCTCAAGGTTCTGTCGGGCGTTGGCCCGGCGCTTGAAAAGAAGCTGCACGAGGCCGGCGTGACCTCCTTTGCCCAGATCGCGGCATGGACGGAGGCCGACGTAGCTGCTATGGACGAGAAACTGTCGTTCAAGGGCCGGATCGAGCGTGAGGGCTGGATCGCTCAGGCCCAGGAACTGGCTAAAGGCTAAGGAGAAACACCCATGGCACACAAGAAAGCAGGCGGTTCCTCGCGCAACGGGCGCGACTCTGCGGGCCGTCGCCTTGGCGTCAAGCTCTATGGCGGTCAGGCCGCCATTCCGGGCAACATCATCGTGCGTCAGCGCGGCACCAAGTATTGGCCGGG
>JAGRMS010000466.1 GCA_020441135.1 Pseudooceanicola sp. | reverse complement strand
GCGCCAGCGTGGTCTTGCCGAGGCCCGGCGGCCCGTGGAACAGCGTGTGGTCCATCGCCTCGCCCCGCTGGCGGGCCGACTGCAGGAACACCCGCAGGTTGGCCCGCGCCTCGGCCTGGCCGATGAATTCGGACAGCATCTGCGGTCGCAGGGCACGGTCGTGGTCTTCGGGCAGCGGCTCGGGGCGCAGGGCTGGGTCGGGCGTGGTCATGTGTTCAGGCCCCGTTCGATGGTGTCCAGGCGGTGCATCCAGCTTCGTTCACGCTCCACCACCTCGGCAAGCGGCGCATCGGGCGAGACGCGTTCGAGGATCGAGAACCGGAAGTGCAGCGGATCACGTCCGCGCAGTTCCTTCGTCACGCCCTGCTCGCCCGCGACGTGAGTGCGCCAGCGGCCAAGCAGGTTTTCGGCCCCATAGGCCGAGCCGACATAGCGCGCGCCGTCCTGCTGATCGACAATCAGGTAGATGCCGCGCCAGTCGGCAAGGCGTGCCGCCCAGGCGGCGGGCAGCGTGCGGATGTCGCGCGCTGTCAGTGCAAGGTCGCGCCAGGGCGGCAGGGCCGGATCCCAGGCCGGGCGGGCGCGCAGTTCGGACAGGGGCAGGTCGAGTTCGGCAAAGCGGGCATCGGCGTAGACCGTGTCCCTCGGCACATCCTCCCAGCCTTCCACGGCATAGATCCCCGCGAACAGCATCTGTTGCGGATCGACCGGAACGAAGCTCAGCGCGAACGGGCGCCTGGCCAGCGCCAGCGCGGCGTTGGCGGAATGCACGCTCTGATAGGCGTCGAACAGGTCGGGGCGGTTATGCACGATCCAGGGCAGCATCCGGCGGAAGGGTTGCAACGCGGTCTTGTGGAAGATCGCGGAACAGTCGGAGGGGGTCAGCCCCGCCGTCGTCACCAGCATCCTGAGGTCCGGCACCCGCCCTACCCCTTCGGCGCCAGCAGCTTCAGCGCGGCGCGGATCAGCGCGCTGGCCTCGGCTTCGGGCGCCTTCCCTGCCGCCTCCGCCACGGCTGCCGCCGCCTCGCCCGGGCCGTAGCCGAGGTTGCCCAGCGCCGACAGCGCATCGGCCACGGCGGCGCCCTGACCGCTCGGCCGGGCGCCGCGGGCGGTCGCGCCGGTGGGCGTTGGCGTTGCGGGTTCCTCGAGCACCGCGTCGTCCGCAGGGAGCGCGCCGCCCGCGATGCCGCCCATCGCCATCACCGCCGGGGCCTTGTCCTTGAGGTCGAGCACGATGCGCTGCGCCGTCTTCGGGCCGACGCCCTTGGCCGCCTTGACCGAGGCCCAGTCGCCCAGCGCAATCGCGCGGCTGACACCCTCGGGCCCCAGCGCGCCGAGGATCGCCAGCGACACCTTGGCGCCGACCCCCTGCACCGTCATCAGCAGGCGGTGCCATTCCTTTTCGGTCAGCGACAGGAAGCCGAACAGCTGCCAGCTGTCCTCGCGTATCACGAGGTCGGTATAGAGCGAGACAACGCCGCCCGGCCCCGGCAGCGCCGCCAGCGTGCGCTCGGACACGTGGACGATGTAGCCCACGCCCCCGACATCCAGCAGCACATGGTCGGCGGCGCGGTAGTCCAGCCGCCCGCGCAGGCGGCCGATCATGCCACCGCCCCCGCGGTGCGCATCCGGCTGAAGGCGTGGTGGGCATGGCAGATCGCGATGGCGAGCGCGTCGGCGGCGTCCGGCCCGGCGGGGTTGCAGCCCGGCAGTTGCAGGCGGACCATGTGCATCACCTGCACCTTGTCGGCATGGCCGACGCCCACCACCGTCTTCTTCACCGTGTTCGGGGCATATTCGCCGATCGCCAGCCCCGCCTGCGCCGGGACCAGCAGGGCGACCCCGCGCGCCTGGCCGAGCTTCAGCGTGCCGGCGCCGTCCTTGTTCACGAAGGTCTGCTCGATCGCCGCCGCCTGGGGCGCGTAGGTGCGCACCACCTGGCTCAGCTGGTCGAACAGCGACAGGAGGCGTTCGCCGAGCGTCTCGCCCGTCGAGGGGCAGGAGCCGTTGGCGACATGGGACATGCGGGAGCCGTCGACGTCGATCACGCCCCAGCCGAGGGTTCTGAGCCCCGGGTCGATTCCCAGTATCCGCATCGCCTGCCCGTTCTTGGTTGCAGATTTCCTAGCACGAAAGGCGAACATCCGCCAAGCGGAAAGGGACAAGACGAGAAAACGACACCGGCTGTCGCGATTGCGACTCCTGTATCAAAATTGACATATCCACAGGGGTGTTTCCGCGGCGAAAACAATACAACATACTGATTTTTCGTGATTTTCCGCCAAGGAGAAAGCCATGCACAAAGTGCATGTTTCCTATGCAAATTGCCTACTTGCTCGGCAAATCCGGCAGGACTATGTGGCCCTCCGAGCGTGATCCACGCAGACAAACGCATACCATTCAAAAGGACCTGGGAAATGGCTGCATTCGATACGACCCGCACCTCCTATGGCCTGCAAAGCTTTGCCGGCCACATCGGCGCACACATCGCCAACGCCTATGTGGCGTTCCGCGACTGGAACGACGCGCGCATCACCCGCAACGCCCTGGCGGCGCTCAGCGATCGCGAGCTGGAAGACATCGGCCTCGTCCGGGGCGACATCGATCTGGTGATCGAGCGCCGCGGACTCTGATCGTCGCGGCGGCCGGGGCCGCACGCGGGACATGAAAAACGCCGTGTGACAGGGTCACGCGGCGTTTTCTGTTTTCCGCAGGACTTTGTGGGCTACCTATGGGGCGTAGCCAGACCGGAGCCCGCGCATGGACAAGCACCGCATCTACACGACGCGCTTCGGTTCGGTCTATCCGCTTTACGTCACCAAGGCCGAGCGCAAGGGGCGAACGAAGGCGGAGGTGGACGAGATCATCCGTTGGCTGACCGGCTACAGCAAAGCGGCGCTGGAGACTCGGACCCGGGACGAGACGGATTTCGAAACCTTCTTTGCCGATGCGCCCGCGATGAATCCCGACCGCGCCCTGATCAAGGGCGTGGTTTGCGGTGTGCGGGTGGAGGAGATCGAAGCGCCGGTGATGCGCGAGATCCGCTATCTCGACAAGCTGGTCGACGAACTGGCCCGCGGCAGGAAAATGGAGAAGATCCTGCGCAAGCCCTAACGCAGGACGGGGTGCAGCTGGGCGGCGACGATGGTGGTCAAGGGATCGGGCTTCATCGCGAAGGCGCCGGCCTGTTCGACGATGTTGCCCTGCTCCAGCTTGCCAAGCCGTTCGTCGTAGGTGGTGGGGCCGAGGCTGGCAATCAGGAAGCCCTTGAACAGGACGAAAACCCCGAAGAAGAGCACGACCGCCCGCAGCGAAATCGGCGAGGGGGCGCGGCGGGGCTGGGCGACGATCAGGCCATCGGGGCGCATCCGGGTGGTGTAGCCGCGGGTCATCGCCAGGTGCTTGCGCAGCAGGCGGCGGATACGATTCTCGAATTCCAGGTGGCTCGTGCTCATCGGGGTCTCTCGCGCTCGTCCTCGTCCAGCAGGGTTAGCTGGATAAAGAGGAATTTCGGCGAGATTACGGCAAGACCGGTCTGACCTGCCATATTTGCAGGAGAATCAGGCCGTTTTCTTGCCCGTGAGGGTGATCCAGTCGCCAATCTGCGCCGGGGCATTAACATTGATGCCAAGCGCGGAATAATGGCCCGCGACCTCTTCGGCCTGGTCGGCCAGGATGCCTGAGAGAATCATCACGCCGCCGGGGGCGAGATTCGCGGCAAGGTCGGGGGCGAGCGCGATCAGCGGACCCTTCAGGATGTTGGCAAAGATCAGGTCATAGGGGGCGCTGGCGGCAAGGGCGGGATGGCCGAAGCCCGCGGCCTCGACGCAATCGACCGCGCCGTCCATGCCGTTGGCGGAGAGGTTCGACAGGGCGACCTCGACCGCCACCGGGTCGATGTCGCTGGCGATCACCCTGGCGTCCGGCCAGACGCGGGCGGCGGCCATGGCGAGCACGGCGGTGCCGCAGCCGATGTCGGCAACCGCTTTCGGCTGGAAGCCCTGCGTCGCCAGCGTGTCCAGCGCCTTGAGACAGCCGAGCGTGGTGCCGTGGTGGCCGGTGCCAAAGGCCATCGCCGCCTCGATCAGCAGGGCAATGGCATCCGGCGGCACCTTGTCGGCGTCGTGGCTGCC
>JAGRMS010000465.1 GCA_020441135.1 Pseudooceanicola sp. | reverse complement strand
GTACCAGCTCAGCACCTTGACCAGGGTGCCGCCCATGACCCGGGTCTGCGTCGCATCATAGATCGACGACAGCGGATTGTGGTTGAAGTCGATCGAGACCAGCGGTTGCGTGTTGACTCCGATCACGCCCTTGAGCGGACCATCGGCGGCGGCCTGCACGGCTGCGCTGATTTCCTCGACGCTGGTCGCACGCGAAGCCACGAAGCTGAGGTCGACGACCGATACATTGATCGTCGGAATGCGCATGGCGAAGCCATCGAGCTTGCCGTTCAGTTCGGGCAGGACCAGCCCGACCGCGGCCGCGGCGCCGGTCTTGGTCGGAATCTGCGAATGCGTGGCCGAACGCGCGCGGCGCAGGTCGGAATGGTAGACGTCGGTCAGCACCTGGTCGTTCGTGTAGGCATGGATCGTCGTCATCAGGCCGTGGACGATGCCGATCTTGTCGTTCAGCACCTTGGCCAGCGGGGCCAGGCAGTTGGTGGTGCAGGAGCCGTTCGACACCATGTTGTCGGCGCGGGTCAGGCTGTCGTGATTGACGCCGAAGACGATGGTCTTCTGCACGTTCTTCGCGGGGGCCGAGATCAGCACCGACTTGGCCCCGCGCTCCAGGTGCGCGTTCGCCTTGTTGCCGTCGTTGAAGTTGCCGGTGCATTCCAGCACCACGTCGCAGCCCGACCAGTCGAGCTCGTCCAGCTTGTAGGTCGACATCATCTCGATCTCGCCCTGACCAAGGTCCATGGTGCCGTTGCCGACGCGGATGTCGTGGGGGTAACGGCCGTGGATGCTGTCGTAGCGCAGCAGGTGGGCGGCGGTCTCGATCGGTCCGGTGGCATTGACCTTGGTCACGCGGATATCGTTGCGCCCGCTCGACGCGATGTGCGACAGGGTGCAGCGGCCGATGCGGCCGAATCCGTTGATACCGACGTTGATGGTCATGGAACAGGCTCCGGGAAACAGACAGGGATCGGGGCCGATATAGCCCTCGCATGCGTTACCCTAAAGCGCAAAAGCGACGTATTTGTAATCTGTTAGCGCAAACCTTGCGCGGTTGCGCTAACGGTTGCCCTGTTCAGGGAATAGATTAGGCTGAAGGCGATGGATTGGTCCGTCGCGGGAAACTTCGGGAGCTTGGCATGAGCGGTCTTCTGGCGCTGCTGGACGACGTGGCGGGGATCGCCAAGGTGGCGGCGGCCTCGGTCGACGACATCGCGGGGCAGGCGGCCAAGGCCGGGGCCAAGGCGGCGGGCGCATTGATCGACGACGCGGCGGTGACGCCGAAATACGTCCACGGCTTTGCCGCCAGCCGCGAGCTGCCGATAATCTGGAAGATCACCAAGGGCAGCCTGAAGAACAAGCTGGTGTTCCTGCTGCCCGCCGGGCTGCTGCTGACCTCCTTCGCGCCCTGGCTGATCTCGCCGCTCTTGATGCTGGGCGGGGCCTACTTGTGTTTCGAGGGGGCCGAGAAGGTCTGGCACGCGCTCTTCCCGTCGGACCACCACGAGGTCTTCCCCGAGGACAGGCCGGGCGATCCGGCGCACCTGGAAGAGGAAAAGGCGGCCGGGGCGATCAAGACGGACTTCATCCTGTCGGCCGAGATCANNTCATGACCATCGCGCTGGCGGCGATCCCGCCAAGCAACATCTGGATGGAGGCGGCGACGCTGGCGACGGTGGCGGTCGGCATCACGGTGGCGGTCTACGGCTCGGTCGCGCTGATCGTGAAGATGGACGATGTCGGGCTGTATCTTTGCCGGAACGGGCGGCTTGGGCTGACGCGGGCGCTGGGGCGCGGGATCGTCAGGGCGATGCCGAAACTGATGAAGCTGCTGAGCATCGTCGGCACCGCGGCGATGATCTGGGTCGGCGGGTCCATCGTGATCCACGGGATCGGCGAACTGGGCTGGCACGCGCCCTACGACTGGATCCACCATGCCGCCGAGGTTGCCGCCCATGCGGTGCCACAGGTGCCGGGGCTAGTCCGCTGGGCGGTGACGGCCCTGTTCGACGGCATCGCCGGGCTGGCGCTGGGGATGCTGCTGATCCCGCTGGCGACGAAGGTGATCGTGCCGCTCTGGTCAAGGATCACGGGAAAGCCCGCAACAGGGGCGCATTGATCGCAGCCAAGGCGCAGCGCGGCCACATTCCTGCCACAATCGGGCGGGACGCTCCCTGGGTCCGCCGAAAGAGGCCGCCCGATGACCGATCCTGTCCTGAAACACGCCGACCGGCTGCGCAGCTGCTTCGTCGCAGGCATGGGGTTTGCCTTCGGCGCGGGGCTGTCGGCCTGGACGCCCGGCGTGACAGGGCAGGGCGCGGTAGGCCCGGCCGTCTTCTGGATCGGCCTGGCGCTGGCCGCCATCGCCTGGGGGCTATGGCGCTACCTTGTGCTGCCCCTGCGGGGTCTCGCCGCTGTCGAAGGTCGGGCAGGCGCCGCCCGGCTGGCGGGCCGGGTGGCGGTGGTCTGCCTGCCCTACGGGCTGGTCTGCGGGTTGCTGCTGGCCCCGCTCGGCGCGGATGCGCCCATCGAGGTTCAGGCGCTGATCCTGCTGGCGCTGATCTGGGGCTGGGACGCGATGAAGGCGCACAGCCAGCGGGCGCTGGCCGTGGCCGTTTCGCGCCCGGTCAGAGCAGTTCCTTGACCTTGGCGACCGTCGCCGCCGCCGTGATCCCGAACTTTTCGTAAAGCGTGCCCGCCGGGGCCGAGGCCCCGAAGCCGGTCATGCCGATGAACCCGGCCTTGCCCGCGCGCCCGCCTTCACCGCAAAGCCAGCGGTCCCAGCCCTGCTGCACCGCCGCCTCGATGGCGACACGGACAGTGCCGGCGGGCAGCACCTTGCGGCGATACTCCTCGTCCTGTTCCGCGAAGAGTTCCATGCAGGGCATCGAAACGACGCGCGCCGCGATCCCCTCGGCGGCCAGAAGCGTCTGCGCCTCCAGCGCGATGGAGGCCTCGGAGCCCGTGGCGATCAGGATCGCCTGCGGCTTGCCCTCACCCTTGGACAGGACGTAGGCCCCCCGCGCGGTCAGGTTCTCGCGCTTGTGCTCGGTCCGCACGGTCGGCACGTTCTGGCGCGTCAGCGACAGCACCGAGGGCGTCTCCTTCGAGGTCAGCGCCAGTTCCCAGGCCTCGGCGGTTTCCACCGTGTCGGCGG
>JAGRMS010000063.1 GCA_020441135.1 Pseudooceanicola sp. | reverse complement strand
CCGAGGGGCCGAGGAAGGAGACGAATTCGCCCTTCTCGACCGCGAGGTTGAACTTCTTCACCACCTGGGTCGGGCCGTAGAATTTCTCCAGGGAGTCGAGTTCGAGGAAGGCCATCAGCGTTGCGCTTTCGTGTGTCTGGTGAACCGGCTGACCAGCTGGATCAGCCCCATGCAGGCCCAGGTGATCGCAAAGGCGATCACGGCGAGCGCCGCCGGTTCATAGGCGCGGTTGGCGCCGAGGAGTTGCATGTAGGGCCCGAAGGCCGGGCGGTCGAGAAGGGCGGCCATGGTGAATTCGCCGATAACGATGGCGAAGGTGACAAACGCGCCGGAGAGCACGGCGACCAGCACGTTGGGCAGGATGATCTTTGCGAGGATCGTGGCCCATCCGGCGCCGAGCGACTGCGCCGCCTCTGTCAGGGTGGCGACGTCGATGGTCCTGAGTCCGGTATCGACAGCGCGGTACATGTAGGGCAGCGACAGGGTGGCGTAGCCGAACATCAGCAGGATGTTGGTGCCCATCACGGAGCCGGTCAGCGGCAGCCACGACGAGGTGTTGTAGAGCCTGATATAGCCGAAGACGATCACGATGGCGGGGATCACCAGCGGCAGCAGGGTAATGAACTCGATGAAGGGCCGCGCCTCGGGCATCTTCAGGCGGACCCAGTAGGCGGTCGGGACCACCAGCAGGACGCCGAAAATGATGGTGAAGACCGCCATCATCACGGAATAGCCGAAGGTCTGCTGGAACGTCGGATCCGTCAGCACCTTTGCGTAGGCGTCGAAGGAATAGACGCCGCGGCGCATCTTCAGCGAGAACTCGGTCATGCCCCAGAGCGGCAGGATGAAGTAGATCACCCCGAAGATCAGGACGCCCCAGGCGAGCCAGCGGTTCATTTCAGCCACCTCTCGGACCGGGTGCGCAGCCAGATGTAGAGGCCGTTGGCGATGCCGGTGATCACGATCATCCCGAAGGCCAGGGCATAGCCGAGGTTGGGTGAGCCGAGCACGTCGCCCCGGATCTGCGCGAACAGCAGGATCGGGGCGATGTTCAGCGCCGGGCCGGTCAGCGCGATGGCGGTGGCCACGGCACCGAAGGCATTGGCGAACAGCAGGGCGAAGGTGCCGAGCAGCGAGGGGAACAGGATCGGCAGGGCCACCATGCGCCAGTATTGCCCGCCGGTCGCGCCCAGCATCGCCGCCGCCTCGCGCCATTCGCGCTTCAGGCCGTCGATGGCAGGGGTGATGATCAGGATCATCANNNNGGGATCTGGAAGAACAGGTAGGTGAGGATCAGGCCCCAGGTCGACAGCAGGTTCCAGCCGTAGGCGCGCAGGTTGATGCCGAACTCGGTGCGCAGCCAGATCGTGATCAGGCCCGCCGGTCCGAGCGTGGCGATGAAGGCGAAGGCGAGCGGCACGCCCGCGAAGTTCGAGGCAACGCCCGAGAAGGTCATCAGCGGGTTGCGCAACCAGCGCGGCAGGTTGCCGAGCGTCACCGCCGCCGCCATGCCGAAGCCGATCAGGCAGCCGATCAGCGCCGAGGCGACCGAGACCTTGATCGAAACCCAGTAGGCCGAGCGGATGTTGGGCGTGTTGAGGTCGAGGATGTTCTGGAAGGTGAAACTGCCGTCAGCGGTCCGGAACGCGCCGACGACGATGTAGAGCGTCGGCAGGATCAGGAACAGGAAGGCGAAGAGCGCGAAGGGCGCCATGCCGATCCACTTGACCGGCAACCGGAATCCGGTGCTGCGGGGCGCTGCCATGTCGTTCTCTTGTCCCTGTCGTCACGGCGCGTCTGCTGCGCGCCTTGGTGGGTCGGCCCCGGCAAACGCCGGGGCCGGTCATTCGCTTACTGGACGTTCGCGCCGACGACGCTGTCCCAGCCGCCGACAACCGATTCCTTGTTGGCGTTCACCTGGTCGAGCGTCGGGAAGACGGCCTTGGCATAGCCCTCTGCGGGCGGCAGCTTGTCCATCATCGCTTGCGGGATCGCGCCCTTGCCGGCGAGGTCGTTGAAGCGGATCGGGTGGCAGTAGCCCGCCAGCCAGCCAAGCTGGCCTTCATCCGAATAGAGATACTCCATCCAGAGCTTCGCCGCGTTCGGATGCGGCGCATAGGCCGAAATCGCCTGGACGTAGACACCGGCCAGCACACCGTCGGACGGAACGATCACGTCAACCGGCGGGTTGCCGTTCAGCGTGTCGCGGTCGGCGAGCGCGTTGTAGTCCCACTTGATGGTGATCGGGGTGGTGCCCTGCGCCAGCGTGCCGGCCTTGCCGATTACGGGCACGAAGTTGCCGGACTTGTTCAGCTCGGCGAAGAACTCCAGCCCGGCCTCGGCGGCAGGCTTGCCCGCTTCGGCACCCTTGGAGAGGCCCGCCGCCAGCACGGCGAGAATCGCCTGGTTCGAAGCGCGCGGATCGCCCGCCAGCGCGACGGAACCGGCATACTCGGGCTTGAGCAGGTCGGCGAAGGACATCGGCGAATTCGGCACCAGATCCTTGTTCACGATGAAGGACATCACGCCGTAATAGTCGCCGTACCAGTGGCCGTCGGCATCCTTGGCGCCGTCCGGGATCGTGTCCCAGGTCGAGACCTTGTAGGGCTGGATCAGCCCTTCGGCCATCGCGGCCGGGCCGAAGGCAAGGCCGACGTCGATCACGTCGGGGGCCTGCGGACCCTTGTTGTCCTTGTTGGCGCGGATCGCTTCCAGTTCGTCGGCGGACCCGGCGTCGGGGTTCAGTTCGTTCACCTCGATGCCCGGATACTTGGCCTTGAAGCCGTCGATCACGGCACCATAGCCGCACCAGTCGTGCGGCAGGGCGATGGTGGTCAGCATGCCCTCGGTCTTGGCGGCGGCATAGAGTTCATCCATCGACTGCGCCTGCGCCATCGGCGCGGCGGCGAAGGCGATCAGGCTGACGGTGGCCAGGAGTTTGCTTTTCATCTTTTTTCGGTCTCCCACAATTATTGACCTGCGCACGCCCTAATGTGTCTTCATGACGGGCAGGTGACATATTTCTGTTAGCGCAGGGCGTTACCGGATCGGGCGCGCCCTTGTCCCCAAACGTGATCCGGGCTTTCGGGAGTAGAAGTCAGCGCCCGCCGCTTGGCAAGGAAATTCCGGAGTCCGCATCTGTGACAGCCGCGCGAATGGAATTGACGGCCCGAAATCGGTCGGGCACCGTCGCGGCAAGGGATGCCGCGCGATGCCCTGCGCCGCCCGGCGGACCGCCAGAACACTGGAGATTGCCCATGACGACCCGTTCCCTTTCCGCCATCGCCGCCCTTGGCATGGCGCTGTTCGCCGCGGCCGCCCAGGCCGAGACCAAGCTGGTCATCGGCCTGCAACAGGAGCCGACCTCGCTTGACCCCACGTCGGACGCGACGGCTTCCATCGACGGAATGCTGACGCAGAACGTCTACGAATCGCTGACAACCGTGGCCCCGACGGGCGACGTGCTGCCGCAGCTGGCGGAAAGCTGGACCGTCTCGGACAACGGGCTGACCTATACCTTCAAGCTGGCGCAGGGCGTGAAGTATCACGACGGCACCGATTTCGATTCGGCCGACGTTCTTTTCGCCTTCAACCGCGCGATGGCCGAGGGCAGCACCAACCCGTCCAAGGGTTACTTCAAGCCCATTGCTTCGGTCGAGGCGCCGGACGCGCAGACGGTGGTGATCACGCTCAAGAAAAAGGACGCCTTCTTCCTGTTCAACATGGCGCAGGGCGATGCGTCCATCGTCGCCGAGGAAAGCGTGGACGGCAACGCCACCACGCCCATTGGCACCGGCCCGTTCAAGTATGACAGCTGGACGCGCGGCGACCGGCTGACGCTGGTGAAGAACCCCGACTGGCGCGGCGCCTCGGGCGTCCAGCTCGACAAGGTGGAGTTCCGCTTCATCGCCGACCCGGCCGCCGCCGCCGCCGCGATCATGTCGGACGAGATCGACGCCTATCCGGGCTTCGGCGCGCCCGAGATGCTGCCGCAGTTCGAGGCCGATCCGCGGTTCAGCGTCAACGTCGGCTCGACCGAGGGCGAGGTGATCCTTGCCATGAACAATTCAAAACCGCCCTTCGACAACATCGAGGTGCGCCGCGCGGTTTCCACCGCCATCGACCGGGAAGAGATCATCGAGGGCGCGATGTACGGGGTGGCCGTTCCCATCGGCAGTTTCTACCCGCCGCATGGGTCGGCCTATGTCGACCTGACCGGCGCCTATCCGCATGACGCGGCCAAGGCGAAGGCGATGTTCGAGGCTGCGGGCGTGGCCGGGACCACGATGACCCTGCGGGTGCCGCCTTTCGCCTATGCGACGCGGTCGGCGGAGATCATCCAGGCGGAACTGGCCGAAGCCGGGATCGACGCCAAGGTGGAGAATGTCGAGTGGGGCTTCTGGCTGGACGAGGTCTACAAGAAGAAGAACTACGACATGACGATCATTGCCCATACCTCGCCCAACGACATGGGCAACTTCGCGCGCGGGCCGGATTACTTCTATGGCTACAACGATCCGAAGATGACCGCGCTCTGGGACAGCATCAGCACCGAAGCGGATGATGCGAAGCGGGCCGAACTGCTGAAGGAAGGCCAGAAGTACCTCTCGGACCAGGCGGTTCACGGGTTCCTGTTCCAGCTGCCGCAGATCTCGATCATCAAGACCAACGTGAAGGGCTTCTGGCAGTCCTCGCCGGTGCTGTTCCAGCCGCTGGCCGGGATCACGGTCGAGTAACGCCTTCGGGGCGCGGGTTTCGGCCCGCGCCCCTGGCCTGAGCGCATGGGTTACTTCCTTCTCCGCCGCTCGGTCGGCTTTATCCTGACGCTGTTCGCCGTCTCGGTCGTCGTCTTCGCGGTGATGAACGTGCTGCCGGGCGACCCGGCGCTGACCATCCTGGGGCTCGACGCCACCGAGGACGCGCTGGCGGCGCTGCGCGACCAGCTGGGGCTGAACGATCCGCTGCTGACGCGCTACTGGTCCTGGGTCACGAACGCGCTGACCGGGGATTTCGGAGTGTCGCATTCGTTCCGGGTGCCGGTTGCCGGGCTGATCGCCGAGCGGTTGCCGATGACGATTTCGCTGGCGGTCTCGGGCATGATCTTCACCGTGGTGCTGGCCCTGGTGCTGGGGATCGCGGCGGCGGCGAACCACCGGAAGGCGGGCGACTGGGGGATCATGTTCGTTTCGCAGCTCGGCATTGCCGTGCCCGCTTTCTGGCTCGCCATGCTGCTGGTGCTGGTCTTCGCGGTGAACCTGCGCTGGCTGCCACCGGGCGGCTTTCCCGGCTGGTCCGATCCGGTGGCGGCGATGCGCGCGCTGATCCTGCCGACCGTCGCGCTGGCCTTGGTGCAGAGCTCGGTTCTGGCCCGCGTCACCCGGTCCTCGGCGCTGGAGGTGATGCGTCAGGACTATGTACGCACCGCCCGCGCGAGCGGATTCTCGCGCCGTCGGGTGCTGTGGCGGCATGTGCTGCCGAATGCGCTGGTGCCCATCGTCACCATCGTCGGAATGCAGTTCGCGGCGCTGGTGACGGGGACCATCGTGATCGAAAATGTCTTCTATCTGCCCGGCCTCGGGCGGCTGATCTTCCAGTCCATCGCCAACCGCGACCTGCCGACGGTGCAGGCGCTGGTGATGCTGTTTGCGGCCATCGTGGTGACAGCGAATTTCATCGTCGACCTGCTGTATGTGGTGATCGACCCGCGGCTGAAGGCGCGGGCATGAGGGGCGCGGCGCTTGTTCTCAATCCCCCCACCCCCATCCCCTCCCCACAAGGGGGAGCGGAGCCGCCCTTGCGAAAAGTGCGGCGCACGGGACCCGGTGATTCCCCTCCCCCTTGTGGGGAGGGGTCAGGGGAGGGGGGCTGCGAGACCGTGCCGTGTGCGCACCCAAGTGCTTCGCACCCGCTTTCGCGCACGCGGCGCCTCTTCTGGAGGCGCCGTTGAAACTCCCCGTCAACCTGCTGATCGGCGCCGTGCTTGTCGCCCTCGTCCTCGGCGCCGCCGCTTTGTCGCTGCTCTGGACCCCGCACGACTTCACCCAGCTGAACGTGCGTAACAAGTTCGCCGCGCCCGACGCGACCTACTGGCTTGGCACCGACCAGCTGGGTCGCGACCTCGTCTCGCAACTGACGGCGGGCGCGCGCAACTCGATGGCGGTGGCGCTGGCGGCCGTGCTGCTGGGCGGCTCCATCGGCACGGCGCTGGGCCTGCTGGCGGCGGCAATCGGCGGCTGGGTCGAGGATCTGGTGATGCGGATCGCCGACATCGGCTTTGCCTTCCCCGCCCTGCTCTTCGCGATCATGCTGGCAGCGGTCTTCGGGCCGTCGCTGACCAACGCCGTCCTCGCCATCGCCTTCATCAACATCCCGGTCTTCGCCCGCGTCGCCCGCGCCGCCGCGAACCAGGTCTGGACGCGGGAGTATGTCGCCGCCGCCCGTGCCGCCGGGCTGAACCGCTTCGCCATCTCGAAGGACCACATCCTGCCCAACATCGCCGCACCGGTGATCGTCCAGGCGACCATCGAGTTCGCCGTGGCGATCCTGGCCGAGGCGGCGCTGTCCTACCTCGGCCTAGGCGCGCAGCCGCCCTCGCCGACCTGGGGGCGCATGCTGTCCGAGGCGCAGACGCTGATGTACCAGGCGCCGCAGCTCGCGGTCTATCCGGGTCTCTGTATCGTCGCCGCCGTCATGGGCTTCGGCCTGCTGGGCGACGGGCTGCGCGACGTGACCGACCCCCGGCTGGTGCGGGAGCGGTAGATGTTCGAGCTGGACCAACTCTCGGTTTCCTTCGGAACGGCGACTGCGCTGCGCGAGGCAACACTGACGATCCGTCCGGGCGACCGGCTGGGCGTTGTCGGCGAAAGCGGGTCGGGCAAGACGATGCTGGGGCTGAGCCTCATGGGCATGGCGCCGGATGCGGCGCAGGTCACGGGGCGGCTGACCGTCGACGGGCAGGAGATGACAGGGGCGGGCGAGGCCGATTGGCAGCGGCTGCGCGCGCGCAAGGTGGCGATGATCTTCCAGGAGCCGATGAGCGCGCTGAACCCGTTGCGACGCGTTGGCGATACGGTGGCCGACCCCCTGCGCATCCACATGGGGCTGAGCGCGGCGGAGGCCGACGCCCGCGCGCTGGACCTGTTCCGCGAGGTCGGGATGCCGGACCCCGAGGCGCGCCTGCGCCAGTTTCCGCACGAAATGTCCGGGGGGCAACGCCAGCGGGTGCTGATTGCGCTGGCGCTGGCCTGCGACCCGGCACTGCTGATTGCGGACGAGCCGACCACGGCGCTCGACGCCAATATCCGCCTGCGGATCACCGACCTGCTGGCGCGGCTCGCCGATCAGCGGGGCATGGCGCTCTTGTTCATCTCGCACGATCTCGCCGCTGTGGCGCGGGCGACAACGGAGATCGCGGTGATGTATGGCGGCGACATCGTCGAGCGCGGGGCGACGCCGGCGGTGCTGAAAGACCCCGCGCACCCCTACACGCGCGGCTTGCTCGGCGCGCGCCCAGATCCCGCGCCGCAACCGCGCCGGAACGGCAAACGCCCACGGCTGCCGACGATTCCCGGCACCGTCCCGGCGCTGGGCGACCTTGCCCCCGGATGCCGCTTTTCGGGCCGTTGCCCTGTCGAGCTTGCGCACTGCGCCACGGTGCGCCCTGAAATGCGCGACCTCGGTGGACGATTCGCGGCCTGTCATGCGCTGGAGGGCGGCGCATGATCCTCGAGGTCAGGAACGTCACCCGACGCTATCGCCTGCCGCGTCAGGCACTGCTGTCCGCCCCGCCGGTCCTGGTGGCGGTCGACAATGCTTCGCTGACGCTGGAAAGAGGCGAAACCCTCGGAATCGTGGGTGAGTCCGGCTCGGGCAAGTCGACGCTTGCCCGCATGGTCATGGCTTTCGAGCGCCCGGATGAGGGCAACATCCGTTTCGACGGCCACGACCTGAATGCGCTGTCCACTGGCGACCTGCGCCGCCTGCGCCCGAAGTTCCAGATGATCTTTCAAGACCCCTACGGCTCGCTAGACCCGCGCCGCACGGTGGGCTGGTCGATCGCCGAGCCGCTGCGGGTGATGGCGTCGACCGACATTACCCGTCGCGTGGACGAGGCGCTGGCCCAGGTCGGCCTGCGTCAACAGGACGCCGCGAAGTATCCACACGAGTTCTCGGGCGGACAGCGCCAGCGTATCGCCATCGCGCGGGCCATCGTCACGCGGCCTGCCCTGCTGGTGGCGGACGAGGCGGTTTCTGCCCTCGATGTCTCGGTGCAGGCGCAAATCCTCAACCTGCTGATGGACCTGCAGGACGAGTTGGGCCTCGCCATGCTGTTCATCTCGCACGACCTCGCCGTGGTCGCCAGCATCTGCGACCAGCTGATGGTCATGCAGCACGGACGCACCCTTGAAAGCGGCCCGGCACAACAGGTGCTGGCCGCCCCGTCCCACCCTTACACGAAATCCCTGCTGACCGCTGCCGGAGCCTGACATGACCCGCTTTATCCACATCACCGACCTGCACCTGTCGCACGCCGATTCCGGCGACAAGGGGCTGCATTCCGACACCGAGGCGACCCTGCGCCGTGTCGTCGCCCATATCGCGTCGATGGAGGAGAAGCCCGCCTTTGTCGTGGCGAGCGGCGATCTGACCAACACGGGTCACGAGGCGAGCTATCGGCTGCTGCGCGAGATCATCGCGGATATTCCGGTACCGCTGGTGCTGGCGCTGGGCAACCACGACAAGCGCGAAGGGTTCAACGCGGTGTTCCGGGACGGGGCTTCGGGCGAAGCCTACTATCACGACGCGCTGCACGGGCCGTTGCATGTCATCGTGCTGGATACGCTGGTGCCAGGCCGGGTGGCGGGCACTCTGGAAGCTAAACAGATCGATTTCCTTCAGGACGCGCTGACACGCCATCGGGATCACCCCAAGCTGATCGTCATGCACCACCCGCCGCGCGTCGATCCCGAGGGGCTGCCCTGGGGCACGATCGACCTTGCCAGTACCGAGGCGCTGGCGGAGGTGCTGAAGGGCCACCCCATCGCCGGCATTCTCAGCGGGCACATCCACATCAACCGCGTGATGCACTGGCACGGCATTCCCATCATCGTCTCGAACGGGCTGCATTCGTCGGTCGACCTGCTGGAGCGCCGCGACCTGCGGCTGATCGAGGGGACCGGGCTGGGGCTGCTGGAATGGCGGCCCTCGGGCCTCAGCGTGGCCTTCGTGCCGCTGTCACCGCAGCCGAAGGAGCTTGGCGTGATCGACCGGGCGCGGCTGCTTGCCTTTTCCTGAGCGGCGCGAGACACTCACCGGATGCTGAAAGACATGCGACATCTCACGCTTTCCGGCGCGCATAACGTCCGGGATCTGGGCGGCTACCGCACCGCCAGCGGGCTGGTGCTGCCCTGGCGACGATTCCTGCGTGCCGACAGCCTGCACCGGCTGGCCGAAGGCGAGGACCGGCGACTGCTGGACGAAGGCGTTGCGACGGTGATCGACCTGCGCACGCCAGGAGAGACCGAGGCCGCGCCCAATCCCTTTGCGGCGCGGGACGGGGTCGACTACCACAACCTGCCGCTGTTCGACGATCTGGCCCCGGCCGCGCTGGGACAGGCGAAAACCGCGTCGGACGACCCGCTGCTCGATTTCTACATCGCTGCGCTACACCGGCGGCAGGCGGCGATCCGGGCGATCCTGACGACGATGGCCGATGCCCGCGACGGGGCGATCCTGTTCAACTGCACCGCCGGGAAGGACCGCACCGGCATCGTCGCCGCCCTGCTGCTGAGCCTTGCGGACGTCAGCCGTGACGACATCGTGGCCGACTACGCGATCAGCGCCGAGCTGATTTCCGAACTCGTTGCCGAGTTCCTCGAGCTGTCGCGGCAGCGCGGGGGCGACACCGTGTCGTATGCGCGGATGCTGCGCAGCCCCGGCCCGACGATGGCGCGGGCGCTGTCGAGCATCGACACCGAGCACGGCTCGCTGGACGACTACCTGATTGCGGCGGGAATGGATGCAGACCAGATCGCGCGCCTGCGCAACCGCCTGACAAATTGACGCGGTCGCGGCTTGACGCGTTGCGGCATTGGCAGAATTCTACCCGTGCTGGCATCAAGGGGCGCGGCATGGCAATCGTCAGAGATATCGGCGCGACTATCGCGGTCGCCCTGACCCTGGGTTCGACGGTCAGGGCCGATCAGCCGCTGGCCGTCACCGTGGTCATCGCAGAGACGACGGAGGTCACGCGCCGCATCTGGCTGACGGGCGAGATTTCCGCGCCCGAGTCGCTGCGCGCGGCGTTTCCGACGGGCGGGCGGATCACCGAAATCGCGGTGACGGATGGCGACCGCGTGCAGGCCGGCGCTGAACTGGCGCGCATCGACCGGGTGCAGCAGGAGCAGGCGTTGCGGGCGACCCAGGCGCAACTGGCCGCGGCCACCGCGGAACTGACCGCTGCGCGGGAGGACGAAGGGCGGCAGAACCAGCTGTTCGAACGCGGCGCGACGACCCGCGCCAGCCGCAATGCCGCCGCCGACCGCCTGGCCGCCGCTGTCGCCCGTGAAGCACAGGCCCGCGCCGAACTGGCACAGGCTCGGTCGGCGCTTGAGGATACCGTCCTGCTCGCGCCGTCGAATGGCACCGTGATCGAGCGGCTTGCCGAACCGGGTCAGATCGTCGGCGCGGCCCAGCCGATACTGGAACTCGCGCTTGGGAACGGCCTGGACGCCGTGTTCAAGGTGCCGGAGGCGACGCTGACCGCCGGGGATACCAGCCACCCTCCAGAGATCCGGCTGTCGCGGGTCGACCACGGCGACCGCTTCGTGACGGGACACATCCGCGAGATCTCGCCGCTGGTGGATGCCGCTTCCGGAACCGTTCAGGTCAAGGTGGCGATGGACGAGGCCTTGCCGGGGCTCAGCTACGGCGATGCCGTGCGCGGCGAGACGCGGGTCAGCGATCCGGCTGCGATTGCCTTGCCGTTCTCGTCGCTGACGGCCACGGCGCAGGGGCCGGCGGTGTGGATCGTCGACCCTGGAAGCAAGGCTGTTGCCCTGCGCCAGATCGGGATCGCGCGCTATACCAGCGACCGCATTCTGGTCGCCGAGGGGCTGAGCGAAGGGGAAATCGTTGTCGGCCTGGGGTCGCAGTTGCTGTATCCGGGCCGCATTGTCCAATACGAGAGCCAGAAGCCATGAAACGGGTCGCCCTAGGCTTTGCCTGTGTGCTGATGGCCGGGTCGGCCCTGGCCGGGCCGCGCCCCGTGATCTCGGAAATCGTCGCGCCGCAGGCGGGCCTTGCGACCTGGTGGGTTGGCAGCGTAACCGCCGCCAGCGAGATCGACCTGGGGTTTCTCCGCGTCGGCACGCTGGCCGAGAGGGTGGTGGATACAGGCGACACCGTGTCCCGCGGAGACCTGCTGGCGCGGATGGACAGTGCGGACCTCGAAGCCGAGGTCAGGGCGGCGGAAGCCGGGGTCAGCATCGCGGCGGCCAGTCTGCAAACGGCGCGGGATACCAGTGAAAGGGTCCAGGCGCTGGTGGAACGGGGCGTCGACAGCGCCGCGGCAGCCGAAGCGGCGGCCAACGGGCTTGCCGCGGCCGAGGCAACTCTGGAGCAAGCGCGGGCGGCGCTGGCCCGTGCCGAAGACGGTCTTGTCCAGGCCGATCTGAAGGCGCCTATCGACGGCATCGTGACCGAGGTGCTGTCCGAACCCGGTGCCGCCCTGGGCGCGGGACAGACCGTGGTGACATTGGCTGCCCGCGCGGGGCGCGAGGCGGTGATTGCCCTGTCGGAGGAAGATGCAGCCGCGGCCGAACCCGGCGCGCGCTATCGCGTTCAGCTGGTGTCGAACCCTGCCATGCACGTTCCGGCAGTGCTTGACCGGATCGACCCTGTCAGCGCCCGCCAGACACGCACCCGCGCTGCGCACCTTCGGCTGGAAGGCGATCTGGGCCAGTTCCGGCTTGGGGCGCTGATTTCGGCCACCCGGTCGGACATCGGGATGAACGCGGTGATGACGCTGCCCGCGACCGCCCTGATCGGCGACGCGGAGCCGCCTGCCGTCTGGCGCATCTCGGGCGCCGCCCGGACGGTGGAGAAGGTGACGGTGCAGCCCGGCCCCCGCGCCGGCGGCCGGGTGGTGATCCTTTCCGGCATCGAACCGGGGGAAGAAATCCTGACACGCGGAGTCAATTCGATCGCCGAAGGCGACGCCGTCGGCCCGCGTCTCGACAGCGCGCTGGCCGGTGGCGGCAATCTGTAGCGAGGGGACCGCATGACCCGCTTCAACCTTTCGGACTGGGCGTTGAATCACCGGTCCTTCGTCTGGTTCCTGATGGCGGTCTCACTGCTGGCGGGCGTCCTGGCCTATGTCCAGATCGGTCGCGAGGAAGACCCCAACTTCTCGATCAAGACGATGGTGATCTCGGCCGCCCTGCCCGGGGCCTCGGTCGAGGAAACGCTGACACAAGTCACCGACCGCATCGAGAAGAAGCTGGAAGACCTCGACCAGCTGGACAAGACCCGCTCGATCACGCGGCCTGGCACGGCAGTGGTCTATGTCGAGCTGTTGCCAACCACCAAGGCCCGCGAGCTGCCACAAATCTGGCAGACCGTGCGCAACATGATGTCCGACATCCGCGGCGATTTTCCGTCCGAGTTCAAGGGCTTCCAGTTCAACGACAACTTCGGCGACGTCTTCGGCAACATCTATGCCTTCACATCGGACGGCTTCTCGCCCCGCGAGATGCGCGATTATGTCGAAAATGCCCGACGCGCCGTGCAGGGGCTGGACGACGCAGGCAAGGTCGAGGTCTTCGGGACGCGCGACCAGGTCGTCTACCTGGAGTTCTCCACCGAGAAGCTCGCGACGCTGGGCGTCAGCCAGGCCGAAGTGCAGGCAACGCTGGCCGCCCAGAACGCGATCCTGCCCTCGGGCGAGATCGACGCCGGAAACGAGCGTATCCTCGTGCGCCTTGGTGGCAGCTTCGAGCGCGCCCAGAACCTGACCGATGTCAACCTCCGCGTCGGCGACCAGTTCTTCCGGCTGACAGATGTGGCCGACCTCAGCCTCGGCTACGAAGACCCTCCGTCCGAGCTGTTCCGCTACAATGGGCAAGAGGCGATCGGGCTGGCGATCGGGATGAAGAAAGGCGCCAACATCATCGACTTCGGCGAGGCGCTGACCGCCGCGATGACGCATGTGGAGGCGCAGCTGCCCATCGGCATCGCGATCCACCAGGTTGCCGACCAGCCGCATGTGGTCGAGGATGCCGTCGGCCATTTCCTTCAAGCGCTGCTGGAAGCGGTGGTCATCGTGCTGGCGGTCAGTTTCGTCAGCCTTGGCCTGCGCGCCGGGTTCGTGGTGACGCTGACCATTCCGCTGGTGCTGGCAATCACCTTCGTGATCATGCATGTCCTCGGCTTCACGCTTCAGCGCATCTCGCTTGGCGCGCTGATCATTGCGCTGGGCCTGCTGGTCGACGACGCGATGATCGCCATCGAGACCATGATCTCGCGGCTGGAGGTGGGCGAGAGCCTGACCAGGGCCGCCTCTTTCGCCTGGACCTCCATCGCCTTCCCGATGCTGACCGGCACGCTGGTGACGATGGCGGGGTTCATCCCGATCGGTCTCAACAACTCGGCGGCGGGCGAGTTCACCTTTTCGCTTTTCGTGGTCATCGCCGTATCGCTGCTGGTCTCGTGGTTCGTCGCCGTGCTGTTCGCGCCACTGATCGGCGTCACCATGCTGCCGGCCAAGCTGGCGCACCATGCGGGGCAGGCCGGGCGCGTGCGCCGCGCCTTTCGCGCAACGCTGCGGGTCGCCATGCACCTGCGCTGGCTGACCATCGCGCTGACGCTGCTGGTCTTCGGCGCATCGATTTACGCCATGCGCTTTGTCGAGAACCAGTTCTTCCCCAGCTCCGACCGACTCGAGCTGATCCTCGACTTCACCCTGCCCCAGAATGCAACCATCGCGGCCACGCGCGAGCAGATGGGCCGGATGGAGGCCGCGCTGAAGGACGATCCCGACGTCAGCTTCTTCTCCAGCTACGTCGGCCGGGGCGCCCCCCGGTTCATCCTGTCCTATGACGTGCCGGTCGCGGGTGCGAACACCGGCCAGATCGTGATCCAGACCCCGGGCATCGAGGCCCGCAACCGCCTGCGGGCGAAGCTGACCCGCCTGGCCGGGGCCGATTTCCCCGGCGTCGACATCTTCGTGAAGCTGCTCGAAATCGGCCCCCCGGTCGGCCGCCCGGTGCAGTACCGGGTGACCGGGCCCGACCTCCCCCGCCTGCGCGACATTGCGCGGGACGTGGCGGCGGTGGTGGCAAGCGACAACCGCACCGCCAATATCGTGCTGGACTGGAACGAACCGGCCCGAGTCCTGCGCGTGGAGATCCTTCAGGATCGCGTCCGCCTGCTTGGCATCACCTCGCGCGAGATCGCGGCGGCGTTGCAAACCATCTATGACGGCACCTCGGTCACGCAGCTACGCGACGACACATTCCTTGTCGACCTGATCGCGCGCGGCAATGCCGCCGACCGCAGCTCGCTCGACGCGCTGACCAACCTTCAGCTGTCCACCGCCAGCGGCCACCCGGTGCCGCTGTCGGCCATCGCGGTGTTCGGATTCGAGACCGAACAGGTTGTGATCCGCCAGGAAAACCGCGTGCCGACCGTCACGGTCAAGGCGGCCATCACCACAACCGACCAACCCGCGACCATCGTGAACGCGCTGGCCCCGGCCATCGACGCCTTCCGCGCCAAGCTGCCGCCGGGCTATGCGGTCGGCATCGGCGGCACCGTCGAATCAAGCGCCAAGAGCCAGGCGCCGATTGCCGCCGCGGTGCCGCTGATGCTGCTGATCATCGCCTTCCTGGTCATGATCCAGATGCAGGGTTTCCGTCGCTCCTTCGTGGTCTTCGCCGCCGCGCCGCTGGGGCTGATCGGCGTCGTCGGGGCGCTGCTGCCCTCCGGCGCGCCGCTTGGGTTCGTCGCGATCCTGGGCGTGCTGGCGCTGGTCGGAATCCTGATCCGCAACTCGATCATCCTGGTCCACGAGATCGAAGTGCAGCGCGAGCATGGTCTGCATCCCTGGGACGCGGTCTTTGCCGCCTCGGACAGCCGGGCGCGACCCATCGTGCTGACCGCCGCTGCCGCCTCGCTGGCGCTGATCCCGATCTCGCGCCAGATTTTCTGGGGTCCGATGGCCTACGCCATGATGGGCGGCATCATCGCCGGCACCGTGGTGACGCTGGTCTTCGTGCCTGCGCTGTATCTCGCGGTTTTCCGCGTCCGGCGCCCGGATCCGGCGCCGTAGCCCGCACTGCTCCTTCCCGCGTCGCCACAGTTTGGGCGAAGTCTCGCCCAACTTGGCGACGTCCCGGCGATCCGGCGCGCGCGTAAACGCCTTGGATTCAATTTCTTGCTACGCGGGTGGCAATGACCCGCCTTTTCGCAACTTGAAATTGTGCGGCCCGTCATCGGCCACAAACTCTCCTTCTTTGGCCGATACCCAGAGGACCTGCTCGCCAACGCCAAGAAGAGGGACAAGGGAATGCCAGCCACCGACATCATTGTCGCCGATCCGGTCTACAAGTCGATCGCCGACCGCAGCTTTACCGGGACGCTCGGGGACTTCGTCGAGGTGGAGCATCGCAAGACCCTCGCGCTGTCGTCGGCGACGGTTTCGCTGAGCTTCTCGCTGGACCGTCTTCCGGGGGAGTATGCGCTGGTTTCGAAGGACGGGAACGGGCGGGGTGCGGGGGACTTCACCGTCTGGCTGAAGGACGGCACCATCGTCGTCACCCAGGAGAGCGCGACGGGGAGCGCCTGGCTCAAGGTGCCGGACCTCGTGCTCGAGGCGAACACCACCTATGCCTTTGCCCTGACCTTCGGGGCGGATGGCCTCCAGGTCTGGCTGAACGGCGATCTGGTCGCGGCGGAGCCGGCCTTCAAGCAGGGGATGGAGGGCAACAGCCACCCGCTGGTCATCGGCGGCAGCCGGGCCTGGCATAACTCCGACACCGACCCGGCGCATTCGCTGTTCAAGGGCACCATCGGCGACGTCATGGTTTTCGACGGGCAACTGCCCGAGGACGACATCCTCGCGCTGGCCGGGGCGGTGGACCCCGAGCTGGCCCACCACGCCGAAACGCACGACGCGCTCGACGACCTGATGCCGGTGCTGGGGCAGCTGCACCATGCCTCGGACACCTTCATGAAGATCATGATGGACTACGGCGCCGACATGCACGGCCACTTCACGACACCGCTGACCATGACCACCATGAGCGGCCAGCGCGGCACCGACCTGGCCGGCGACGGCGCGGCCAACGGGCTCGACGGCGGCCTTGGCGACGACGTGGTCAACGGCAAGGGCGGCAACGACGTCCTGCAGGGCGGCTACGGCAACGACAAGGTCATCGGCGGGTCGGGCAACGACATCCTCGACGGCGGCCACGGCGAGGATGTGCTGATCGGCGGCAACGGCAACGACCTGCTGATCTCCCGCGCCGACGGGCGCGAGGGCGCGATCTACTACGACCCCGACCGCGACGAGGGCGACCCGCTGAACGAGCTGACCAACGGCAAGCTCTACCCCGACCAGCCGGTCCCGGCGGACGACGTGCTGACCGGCGGCAAGGGCGCGGACATCTTCTATTTCCAGACCCTGATCAACGCGAAACAGCGCTATATCGAGAAGCACACCAACGACGACGGCACCATCAACTGGCACGGCGTCGCGGGCGAGAACGACAAGCTGCACGACCACTGGGTCGACGTGCTGGGCAACGACGTGATCACGGATTACAGCCGCGCGCAGGGCGACCGGATCGTGATCGAGGGGCACACCACGCAGATCGCCTCGATCACCTACGGCGACAAGAACGGCGACGGGGTGATGGATCACTCGGTGATCGCGCTCTACTCCGACCAGGGCAACAACGGCGGCGCGCATAACGACGACCGGCTGGGCACCATCACCGTCTACGGCGACCTGGTGAAACGCTCCGACATCGAACACTCCGCCGCCCCCGCTTACGGCATCATCACCTCCATCGAGGATCTCGACGAGGCCATCACCCCGATCGACATGGGAACCGATACCGGACGCATCAGGGCGCCGAGGGGGATCGCGAAGCCGGACGACCTGGCGTTGCCATCGGGCCTTGCGCCGGTGCTGGCCTATGTCGGCAGTCACGACTTCTCACCCGAGGACCGGGCGGCGCTGGTGTTCAAGCATACGGCCAACCTGGCGCTGGCGCAGGGAACCATCGCCTTTACCTTCGAGGCCGCCGATACGGGCGACTTCCAGGTGCTGTTCTCGAAGGATGCGTCCGGCGACGGGCAGGGGCATATCGCCGCTTATGTGAACGAAATCGGCAGTCTGACGGTGCGGGTGCAGGACACGAGTGGATCGCACTACATGACCGTCGATCACGTGGTGCAGCCGGGCGAGAGCCACCAGGTCGCGCTGAACTTCGGCCCCAAGGGGCTGGAGCTGTGGCTGGACGGCGTCAAGGTCGCCTACGAGAAAGACATCGTCATCGACCTCGCGTCGAATACGGAAGCTTTGGTGGTCGGCGCGACGGGATGGAGCAGTACGCCGGGAACCACCAACATGGTCGGCAGCTACTTTGACGGCACGATCACCGACTTCATGGTCTTCGACAGCCAGCTGACCGGGGCAGAGATTTTCGGCACCGCCCCGCGCGCCGATACGCTGTACTTCGACAAGCCCATTGCGCAGTACGACTTTGCCCGCAGTGGCGGCAATGTGACGGTCAGCGGCGGCGGGACGCCGGACGTGACCTCGACCCGCGCGATCGAGTATCTGCACTTCGCCAACCAGGCCGTGCGTGTCAGCGAGATCCAGTTCGGCAGCCACCTGAACGACGGGCTTTATGGCCGCGACGGCGCCGATGTGCTGCTGGGCTACGCCGGGAACGACGACCTGCGCGGCTATGACAACGACGACCTGCTGCGCGGGGGCGCGGGGGACGACAGCCTGTATGGCGGCAACGGGCAGGACCGGCTGGAAGGCGACGACGGCAACGACCGGCTGTTCGGCGGCAACGATGCCGACTTCCTGTTCGGCGGCACCGGGGACGACGAACTCTACGGTGAGGAAGGCAGCGACCGCTTCTACGGCGGCATCGGCGACGACCGCTTCTATGGCCATGTCTGGAACAACGCCGGGACCGCGAACAACGACCGCGTCTACTACGACGGCAACCGGGCCGACTATACCTTCTCGACCGCCACCTGGTACGACGGCAACCGGGGCGGCAACGTCACCCAACTAACGGTGACGGACAACGCCAACGGCGGGCTGGACGGCTGGTACGAGGGCCGCGACCGGTTGATCGACATCGACTACCTGGTCTTCGCCGACCAGACGGTGGCGTTCGCAGACCTGTTGTAGGGCAGGCGGTCAGCCATTGTCGGCCGCCCAATCCCAATACATCTCGCGCACGCGGCGGGTGACGGGGCCGAGCTGATACTGGCGGTCCTCGAAGGCCGTAACTGGCGTGACCTTGTTCATGTTGCCGGACATGAAGACCTCGTCGGCCTCCTCGAAATCGCGGAAGGTCAGGACGGTCTCATGCACCCGGGTGCCGTCGGCGCGCAGGTTGCTCATGTGGCGGGCGCGGGTGATCCCGGCGAGGAAGGTGCCGTTGGCGATGGGGGTGAAGACCTCGCCGTCCTTCACCATGAAGATGTTGGCGGTGGCGGTCTCGGCCACATTGCCCATGGCGTCGGCGACGAGGGCGTTGGTGAAGCCTTTCGCGCGCGCCTCGGTCAGCATGCGGGCGTTGTTGGGGTAAAGGCAGCCGGCCTTGGCGTTGACGACCGCGTCTTCCAGCACCGGGCGGCGGAAGCGGGTGCGGGTGAGGGTGGCGCCGGCGGTGGGGGCGGCCATGGGGATTTCTTCCAGGCAGATGGCGAAGCCGGTCGTCTCGCGGTTCGGGACGATGGCGGTGATGTCGCCGTCGATGCCCCAGTACATCGGGCGGATGTAGACGGCGGTGTCTTTCGGGTAGGCGGAGAGGCCGTCGCGGATCAGGTCGACCATCTTCTCGACCGTGACCGTGGGGGTGATCATCAACGCCTCGGCAGAGCGGTTCACGCGGGCGCAGTGGGCGTCGAGGTCGGGGGCGAGGCCGTTGACGTAGCGGGCGCCGTCGAAGACGCCGGAGCCGAGCCAGGCGCCGTGGTCGGCGGCGCGCATGATGGGGGTGTCGCCGTCATGCCAGCGGCCCTCGAACCAGGTGCGGATGTTCTTGCCGGTGGCCATGGCTGCTCTCCCTCTTGGCGTCGGGGGGAGCCTAGTGCGGATCGGGGGGAATGGTCCAGTGAGGGGGCTTCAAAAAGCGTCCTAGCTGGGACGGGGGGTCAAGCTATTGATTTCGTTGTGTTTTCGTCGGGAGTGAATCTGGGACACCATTTTGTCCCCGGTTTTGGGGTCGGGCAGACGGGTGCAGGGAACCCCTCCTACTTCATCTTCTTGACCTGCACCTCGAGGTTGGTGACGCGGCCGGTGAGCTTCTTCAGCTGGTCGGCGTGGCTTTTGGAATCGGTTTCCAGCGGTTCCAGCCGGGCCTTGCGGATGCCGAGGAACTGGCGGTCCTTGTCCTCGTTGGCGTTGTCGTATTCCTTGACCTTGCTGGTGACGGTCTTGCTCAGCGCCTCGAGGGCTGCGTTCAGATCCTTGAGGGACTTGTCGACAGCGGCCATCTGGGACTCGAGCTTGTCGAGGCGTTCACTGTCATCGAATCGCACGGGGGTTGCTCCGCGAATCAGGGGGCGATGCGCGGAGGCTAGCACGGCGGCGGGGCGGCGCGTGATGGGGCGTGAGAGGGGTGCGGCGCGGATTTGCCGAGGGGTTTGCGAGACCTTTGGGGTGGGCATGCGTGCGGAGCACGCACCCTACGGATCAGCAACGCCGGGCGAAGAGGGCGGCCACCTCGGCCGGATCGGCGGGGGCGAAGGGTTCGGCGTCGAGGCGTTTCAGATGGGCCAATTCGTCCGGTGTGAAGTCGGGCGAGCCTTGGTGCGTTGCAATGAAGCTTTCCACCAGTTCCGCGAGGCGGTCGCGGTTGGCGGGATCGAGTTGCGACTCGGCGCGGTCGATGAGGCGGTGGAGTGCGGTCATGGATGGGAATTTAGCCTCGCGGCGTAGGTTTTTCCAGAGTGGCGGGGCGGCGGGGTGAACCCCGCCCCTCGGGTCGCAATCTTGCCCGGAACAAGGCGCGCGGTGGATTGGCCGTTTTCGTCGATCCACCGAGACATCCGCGCCGGTCTTGTGGATACGGAGTGGTCGGGGTCGGCCCCGGACGGCGATTTCGGAGAGTAGGGTGGGCGATTCGCCCACCGTCGGTATTGGGTGGTTGGCACCGGGATGGTGGGCAGATTGCCCACCCTACGCTTGCTCTGGATAAGGCTTGCTTTTCACCTGAATCGGTGATGTTAATTAGATTTTTCACCTCGGATTGGAGAGCAGCTCCCATGGGGATAGATGAATTAGCGAAAGTTATGCAGGTAGTAACTGGTATAGCGGCTCTTTCGATCGCTTACCAAGTATATCTCTTCAATAAGAGAAAGGATCGCGAATCTGTGCGAGATCGCGCTTGGATGGCGCAGCAATCCCTCAATGCGCTGATAATTGGAAGTGAAGATGCGCAAAGGGCAAGCGAGTTTGCAGTTACTGGAAGGATTGACCACAACACAAATGACAGAGATATTGGGCGTGCCGCATATATCTTGTTTATCCAGTTGAATAGAATAAACTTAATCTGGGGTGCTTGGAGATCTGGCGTTGTTGAGCGCCAGGTAGTGGATGAGCTCGTTTTGCCGACCTTATGGTTATATAGAGGGAGCGAGGTGCTAATGCAGTTTTGCCTATCGAGGGGTTACTCAAAGAACTTTGTTGACTTTGTGAACGATCAATTGGAAAAAATGAAGGATAGGACGGACGAACCAAAGGGAATCAAGGACCTTATTTCTGAAGTTCGAGTTTCGGTCGAGGCCAATAAGCAGGCTTAGTTAATAGCCTGATGACTTCACCTACCTCCCCCGCCTCCTCACATTCCCCCCATGCTGCCCCGGCCTCCCAGCCGTGCTCCTCCCCTTCCCCTTCACCGCCGCCTCTGACGCCGCTTCGACCGCCGATTGCCGCGCCAAGGGGTCGTCGTGGACGGCGAGGTCCACCGCTTCCAGCCGCTTGATCTCGTCGCGGAGGCGGGCGGCTTCCTCGAATTCGAGGTTCTCGGCGGCCTTGCGCATGTCCACGCGCAGCCCTTCCAGCACGGTCTTGAGGTTGCCACCGGCGGCGCGGGGGTCGATCCGGGCCGTCACGCGGTTCATGTCGGCGTCGCCCTTGTAGAGGCCGGCGAGGATGTCCTCGACGTTCTTCTTTACCGTGGCGGGGGTGATGCCGTGTTCTTCGTTATAGGCGATCTGGCGGGCGCGGCGGCGGTCGGTCTCGGCCAGGGCGCGCTCCATCGAACCGGTGATGCTATCGGCATACATGATGACGCGGCCGTCGGCGTTCCGCGCGGCCCGCCCGATCGTCTGGATCAGGGAGGTTTCCGAGCGCAGGAAGCCCTCTTTATCCGCATCCAGGATCGCCACCAGC
>JAGRMS010000464.1 GCA_020441135.1 Pseudooceanicola sp. | reverse complement strand
CCGCCGAAGACGTTGAGCAGCGGCGCGCCGGTCTCGTCCAGGCTCAGCACGTATTCCCGAGTCGCCGCGGTGGCCGAGGAGGCCCCGTCGTCGTTGAGCGGCCGCACGCCGGAATAGCTCCACACGATGTCCTCGCGCCGGATCTTCGCCTTGAAATAGGTATTGGCGAAGTCGCGCAGGTAGTCCGCCTCGGCCGGGGTGCAGACCGGGGCGACATCGGGGTCGGGGTGGTCGTTGTCGGTGGTGCCGATCAGGGTGAAATCGTCCTCGTAGGGGATCGCGAAGATGATCCGTCCGTCGGTCCCCTGAAAGAAATAGCACTTGTCGTGGTCGAACAGCCGCCGGGTCACGATATGGCTGCCGCGCACCAGGCGGGTGCTTTCCGACGAGTTGATCTTGAGCGTGTGGCGGATCACCTCGGACACCCAGGGCCCGCCGGCGTTGACCAGCGCGCGGGCGCGGAAGGTCCGTTGCGTGCCGTCGGACCCGCGCACCCGGACCAGCCAGTGGGTGCCGTCGCGTTCGGCGGATGTCACGCGGGTGCGGGTCAGGATCGTTGCGCCCCGGTCTGCCGCGTCGCGGGCGTTCAGCACGACAAGGCGGGAATCCTGCACCCAGCAGTCCGAATACTCGAACCCCCGGCGGAACCGCGCATCGAGCGGCGCGCCCTCGGGCGTGCCGGTCAGGCGGATCGTTGACGCGCCCGGCAGGATCTCGCGCCCGCCGAGGTGGTCGTAGAGGAACAGGCCCAGCCGGATCAGCCAGGCCGGGCGTCGGCCTTTCATCCAGGGCATGAACAGCGTCATCAGCCGCGAGGTCGGCGTGTCGCTGTCGAACCGCATGTCGGGCGAGAAGGGCAGCACGAAGCGCATCGGCCAGCTGATATGCGGCATCGCCCGCAGCAGCACCTCGCGCTCGCGCAGGGCCTCGCGCACCAGGCGGAACTCGAAGAACTCGAGATACCGCAGCCCGCCGTGGAACAGCTTGGTCGAGGCGGAGGAGGTGGCCGAAGCGAGGTCGTTCATCTCGGCCAGTACGACGGACAGGCCGCGTCCGGCCGCGTCGCGGGCGATGCCGCAGCCGTTGATGCCGCCGCCGATGATGAACAGGTCGCAGTCCGGCGCGGCCGGCTCAGGCGGAGGAGGGGCCGCGTCCATCTTGATCTTTCAGTGTCAGAATCTGCGTATTCCCGCGTTGCGCGGCCTCGGCGAAGCCCCTGGGCGGGGCGGTGTCGGTCACGAAGTAGTCGAGTTCCGCGACGTTGCAAATGCGCACCGGGGCGGTGCGGTCGAACTTCGACCCATCTGCAACACAGATGCGCGTGCGCGAGTTGCGCAGGATCGCGCGCGCCACCGAGACCTCGCGCGCGTCATAGTCGAGGATCGCCCCGTCCGCATCCAGCGCCGAGGCACCGATCACCGCGAAATCGACCTTGTAGCGCGAGATGAACTCGACCGCGTCCTCGCCCACGATGGCGCCGTCGCTGGTGCGCACCGCGCCGCCGACGAGGATCAGCTCGCGCACGCGGGTGCCCATCAGCTGGTTGATGATGTTGATGTTGTTCGAGACGACAACCAGCCCGCTGTGGCGCGACAGGGCGCGGGCGACCTGTTCCGTCGTGGTGCCGATGTTCAGGCAGAGCGAGCAGTCGTCGGGGATGAGCGTCGCCGCCAGCGCGCCGATCGCTTCCTTTTCGGGGCCGTTCAGGGCGCGGCGTTCGGTGTATTGCCGATTCGCCACCGAGGCGACCTTGCGCGCGCCGCCGTGGGTGCGCGCGGCCAGTCCGACATCGCACAATTCGCCCAGGTCGCGGCGGATCGTCTGGCTGGTCACGTTGAACCGATTCGCCAGCGCCTCAACCTCAACGTGTCCTTCAACCCGCAGAGATTCCAGAATTTCCTGCTGGCGTCCGCTGAGTTCCATGCGCGCGAAAATCCCCCAACTCCAACCGTCCGTATAGGATCAAATGCGCGGATTCTCCAAGGATTTGTTTCGTTTGACTTTCGTTTGTCTTCGTTTAAGCAAGTTAACGCAGGGTCACTTGCGCATAATCGAAACACAGGGAGGTGTGAGATGCGAAAGTATCTACTCTCCGCGGTCGCGGTGTCTGCCGTGGTTGCGGGAAGCAATGCCGCATACGCGGACGCCGCGGCGGCCGAGAAATGGATCAATGACGAGTTTCAGCCTTCGTCCCTGACGAAGGAAGAGCAGATGGCCGAGATGCAGTGGTTCATCGACGCTGCCAAGCCGTTTGCGGGTATGGAAATCAACGTGCTGTCCGAGGGCATCCCGACGCACAGCTACGAATCCACCGTGCTGACCAAGGCCTTCGAGGACATCACCGGCATCAAGGTCAACCACCAGATCCTGGGCGAGGGAGAGGTCGTCCAGGCGGTGCAGACCCAGATGCAGACGCAGCGCAATCTTTACGATGGATACGTTAACGACTCCGACCTGATCGGCACCCACGCGCGGCTGCAACTGGCCTACAACCTGACCGATCAGATGGCCGGCGGCTGGAAGGATGTGACCAACCCGGGGCTGGACCTGCCCGACTTCATGGGCAGCCAGTTCACCACCGGGCCGGACGGCAAGCTGTACCAGCTGCCGGACCAGCAGTTCGCCAAC
>JAGRMS010000463.1 GCA_020441135.1 Pseudooceanicola sp. | reverse complement strand
CTTGATCGTGATCCCGCGCTCGCGCTCGATGTCCATGCGATCGAGGTACTGGGCCCGCATCGAGCGGTCATCCACGACGCCGGTCATCTGCAGCATGCGATCGGCCAGCGTCGACTTGCCGTGGTCGATGTGGGCGACGATGGAGAAGTTGCGGATGTGCGAAAGCTCGGTCATGGTCTCTGCCGTCTGGATCAGGGCGTCAGATAGCCGAAGTGCGGGGGCAGATAAAGGGGCGTGTCGATGGCGGATGTGGTGGTTCTGGCCCGGGTGACGGGCATGGTGCAGGGCGTCTGGTTTCGCGCCTGGACAAGACGCGAGGCAGAGCGGCTGGGCCTGCGGGGCTGGGTCAGGAATGAAGCCGACGGATCGGTGCTGGCGCTCGTCGGCGGGCGGGGCGAACTGGTGGAAGAGATGGTGCGGCTTCTGCACATCGGTCCGGCGAAGGCAAAGGTGGAGCAGGTAGTGACGGACCCTTGGGAGGGGCCGGTGCCGGGAGATTTCGGGATCGAGGGCTGACGGCCGTGAAACGTTTCGACCTGACCCTGCAACGCTTTCCTATGCCTCTCGGCTGCGGCTTGAACGTGGAAGGCGACGATGGCCTTTCAGCTGAGGGTCGAAGCGTCTCGGAACATGAAGCCTGCTGCGTTGGCCTTGGCGAAACCGAGCCCATCCATCAGCGCGGATCCTTCGCCACCAAGCGCCGACCTCGTGGTGCCATTGGCATTGAACAGGGCGGGCTTGACGATGGCGGTGAAGTCGGCGGCGCGCAGGCCGAAATGCCGATCTTGTCGTGGTCGTTCTGGAAGTCGGTGATGCGATCGTGGCCGTTGCTGCGGTTCTGGACGAAGGTGTCGGTGCCAAGGACATAGGTGCCGGTTGAGGTGATCAGGCCGTTGTTGACGATGCGGTGGTCGTGGTCCGCATTGACATCGAACAGAATGGCGATGCCCAGGCTGGTGGTGGTGATCGACGCACCCTGGTCGGCGTTGATGTTGCCGGACCTGGACCCCGCGGAAGCGACGATGCCCCGATTTCCAAAAAACACGCCGTCGAGGAAGGAACTGGCACTGTCGAATTTGCCGATGGTTAAGGCATCGCTTGTTGCCGCGACGCATTGCGACTGGAACGGGATCCATGTGTCGGAGCTGGCAGGGACGACGACCCTGGCGGAGATGAAGACGGTGAAACGGAGGTCGATGGCAGGTCGCCGATGTGAAACGGTTGCAACGGGGACGGCGTGTCCCGGAAAAAGCACGTCAGGAAAATCGCAATGTCCGTTCTCTGGCGGATAAAGGGGCGGTGGCCCGCATACCGGCTGTGCGCCGGGGCCGGGCGATTGCCAAGCACCGTCGTTCAGTTGTGTTTCGGCGGTGTTTGCACCATAGTCCGGCGGCAAAAGGGCAAGGGGTTCGAGCCCCGAAGAGGCAAGGGCAGAGAGATGAGATACCTGGCAATCGCGGCGCTGGTGCTGCTGGCCGCCTGCGGCGGACGGTCGGGCTGGGGCGGGGGTAGCAGCGGGGCGCGGGTGGCGACGGCCTCGGGGCCGATTGCGACAGCCTGTTTGCAGGCCGGGCGGCAGGGCGCGACGCGTAACAAGTGCGGCTGCGTTCAGGCGGTGGCGAACCGAACGCTATCGAGCAGCGACCAGGCGCTTGGGTCGAGCTTTTTCAAGGATCCGCACCGGGCGCAGGAGATCCGGCAATCCTCGAGCCCGCGGAACGAGGCGTTCTGGGCGAAGTGGAAAGCCTTCGGCGACGAAGCCGAACAGGTCTGCAAGGCGGCCTGATGCTGCCCAAAGGCGTCACGCTGCGGGGGCTGGAGGTGTTCGCGGCGCTGGCGGGCACCGGATCTGTGGCGCAGGCGGCCGAGATGACGGGCCTCAGCCAGCCGGCGGTGAGCCAGCAGCTGAAGAACCTCGAAGCCGCGCTGGGCGTCGACCTGGTCGACCATGCGCGCCGCCCGATGGTGCTGACCCCGGCGGGGCGGGCGTTCCTGGCGCGGACGGAGGCGGCATTGGGCGAGCTGCGGCTGGCGCAGAGCGAGCTGGCGGTGGTGGACCTGACGCATCTGAGCCAGTTGTCCATCGGGTTGATCGACGATTTCGACAACGACCTGACACCGCGGTTGGTGACAATCCTGGCCGAGAGCATGACGCGTTGCCGCTTCACCTTGATTACCGCGCCCAGCCACGAGATCAGCGACGCGATGGAAGCGCGGCGGCTGCATATCGCGGTGGCGGCGAGCACGGGGAGACTGCGGGGCGGCGTGGTGGAATATCCGCTGGTGCGCGATCCCTTCATCCTGGTCGCGCCGCGTGGTGTGGTCGCGGGCGAGGCGCTGGAGGCGCTGTCGGGCCTGCCCCTGCTGCGCTACAGCGGCGAGCAGCTGATCAGCCAGCAGATCGAGGCGATCCTGGCGCGACAGGCGCGCGGCTTCGACGACCGCTTCCGTATCGGTAGCCACCTGGCGCTGATGGCGATGG
>JAGRMS010000462.1 GCA_020441135.1 Pseudooceanicola sp. | reverse complement strand
TCGCGGATGGTTTCCCATTCCTTGGCCCCGGCGAAGAGCTGGGTGGTCACGCTGGCAGAGGCGCCGTCGGCGATGGTCTGGGTCGGCAGCACGGCCTCGGTCTGGTAGATATCACGGCGCTCGTCATACTTGATGACCGACTTGAAGGCGCTGCCGGGCGAGGGGATAAGCGTTGCCATCCAGAAGTGATCGGTGAAGCCGATCCAGCCGTTCTCGTTCACCTGCTGCACTTCGGCGCGGGCGCCCTCGGCAGGCAGGACGGGGTAATCGGCAATATCCTTGTAGTCGGATTCCTCGAGCGTGCCATCGGACATCCGGACGACGCCTTCGTGCAGGATGAAGAATTTCTTGGTGTTCTTCGGTTCGCCATGGCGGGCGATGACGCCGTAGGGCGCGGCGCTGACGGTGCCGCCGCTTGTGTTGGTGACGGATTGGGTGACGGTGAACATGTAGTTGGAGTCGATGGCCAGCGTGCGGCGGAAGGTCAGGCCCTTGCCGTTGTCCCAGGCCAGCGTGACCGGGGTGTCGACCGTCAGCGTTTCCCCCTGCTCCAGCCGCCATTCGGTGCGCGGGCCGGGCACGTCCTCGACCGCCAGGCCGGCGCCGGGGGCCCAGCCGTAAAGCGCGTAATAGGCGACGTCCGTACCCGCCGGTTGCAGCACTTTCACGATGGGCGAATTGTCGTCGATGGTCTCGTGGTAGCCCTTCAGCGAGAGGTCGTCGATCCGGCCCCCGAGCGTCGAAATGCTGCCGGTGACGCGGGGGGTATCGATGGCCACGCGCGCGGCGGTGGCCAGTTCGGCCTCGGCAGGCTGTGTCTCGGGCGCGCCCGGCACCGGGGCGCCCGTGGAGGGCGTCGTGGCGGAGGGCGCGACGGCGGATGGATCGACGGCCGTGATCTCGGCATCGGCGGGCGGCTGCGGCTTTGGCGGCGGGAACAGGAACAGCCAGACCAGGATCACCATGAAGCTGAGCGCCGTGGCCAGAATGAGATTCTTGTTCTGATCGTCCATGCGATGACCGCCGCCTTGTTCCGGATTGACAGGGTGCGTTCAACAGAGTGCAGGGTGAAAGGTCAAGCCGAATCCGGGAATGGGCCTTTCTCTCGCAGTTCGGCGCCGCGCGTGCCTGGAGCCGGGAACTGCAATGCCAGCGGTCGGAGCTAACCCGTCCGCCCGATGCGCGGCGGTTGCGCCAGCCGGGCTTCGTGTCCCGCGATCCAGTCCGTGGTTTCGGCGAAGGGCATCGGGCGGGCGATGACAAAGCCCTGGACATGCGAGCAGCCCAGTTGCGCCAGGATCGCATGTTCGCCAGGCGTTTCGACGCCTTCCCCCAGCGTCTCGAGCCCGAGCCTTTCGGCCATCGTCAGGATGGCGCCGATCATGCGCTGCTGTTCGGGATCCTGGTCGGCCTTCGCGATGAAGCTGCGGTCGATCTTGATCCGCCCGATGTCAAAGCGCCGAAGGGCGGCGATCGAGGCCTGGCCCGTGCCAAAGTCGTCGAGATCGATTCGGCACCCCATCGCGCCCAGGGCGCGGACCGTCCGTGCCAGCGCGTCGTCCGGGTTGTCTGCCACCACCGTTTCCAGGATTTCCACGGCCAGCCTGTCCGGCGTCAGATCGAAACGGTCCAGTTCCCACCTGACCCTTTCCGCCAGTGTCGGGCTGCGCAGTTCGACGCCGGTGAAATTGACCGCGATGAAGGGCACATGCAGACCGGCATCGTCCCAGGATTTCAGCGCCGTGAGCGCGTGGAACAGGATCACCTGCCCCAGCCGCTCCATCAGGCCGAGTTCTTCGAGCACCGGCAGAAACTCGGACGGCGCGATCAGGCCATGATGCGGATGGTCCCAGCGCGCCAGGGCTTCGAAGCCGGTGACGCGGCCGGTATCGGTCGAAATCTGCGGCTGGAACCAGGGCTGGATCTGGCCGCTTTCCAGGGCCGCTGCCGCATCGTCAAACAGATCCCGCCGACCGGCCTGGCGCCGGTCCTGCTGCTTGCCGAAGCTGCGGATCGACGAGGGGCCCTGTTGCCGCGCGTCGTCAAGCGCCCTGGCGGCGGCGTCGATCCAGTCGCGCGCGCTGTCCCCCGGATTGCGGTCGCTGGTGCAGAAGCCGATCGTGCAGGAGAGGTAGACCGCGACGCCATCGATGTCGATCGGTTCCTCGATGGCAACCTGCAACCGCCCCGACAGCTGAATACAGAGTTCCAGGTCGAGATGAGGCACCGGCGCAAGGCAGACGCCAAAGCGCGAGCCGGCCACCTGTGACAGGATGTCGTCGCGCCGAAGTACCGCGGCGACCCGTTCCGCAGCGCGCTGCACCAGCAAATCGCCGGCCTCGGCGCCATGCCTGTCCATGGCTTCCGACAATTCCTCGATCTCGAGAAGCAGGCAGACCGACTTGAGCTGGCCCTGACCCAGCTGCGACCGGATCCGTCCGACCGCATCCGGGAACCCGCCACGCGACAGGGGATCGTCGGGGTCGCCCGGTCGGGTCTGTCCGCGATTGAACGCACCCAGCATCGCCAGGCAAAGCGGCAGGCCAAGCGATGTCATCACCAGGGCCCGTTCGCCGCCAAGCCAGAAGGCGCCCAGCGACAGGGCCGGCAGAAAGGCAAGCAACGGGGGCCCGGTAAGAGCGGGTGCGATAGAGGCCCGGAGACGGGTCAGCGGACCGGGGAAAGGCATGAGGCAGCTCCTGCGTCGCGCAATGCGACAGCGAGCAGTCTAGCCCCGGAGGATCACCGGAACATTAACGCCGGCCCGCCTATTCCGCAGGCTTGCTCCGCGTCAGCCCGGCAAAGTCGAACAGCGCCGGGTCCAGCAGGTGCGAAGGCCGCGCGTTCATCAGGGCGCGAAACATCTTCTGCCGACGCCCGGGATGGTTCTTTTCCCATCCGTCCAGCAGCGCCTTGATCTGCATTCGTTGCAACCCGTCCTGCGAACCGCAGAGATCGCAGGGGATGATCGGATAGTTCATCGCCCGCGCAAAGCGGTCGCAATCCGCCTCGGCCACATGCGCCAGCGGGCGATAGACGAAAAGATCGCCTTCCTCGTTGACAAGCTTGGGTGGCATTGTGGCCAGTCGAGAGCCGTGGAACAGGTTCAGGAAAAAGGTTTCGAGAATGTCGTCGCGGTGATGGCCCAGCACAACCGCGGAACAGCCTTCCTCGCGGGCGATCCGGTAGAGGTTTCCCCGCCGCAATCGCGAACAGAGCGCGCAGAAGGTCCGGCCCTGGGGGATCTTGTCCATCACGATGGAATAGGTGTCGGCATACTCGATACGGTGCGGAACCCCCATGCGCGACAGGAAGTCGGGCAGCACCGTTGCCGGAAATCCCGGCTGGCCCTGGTCGAGGTTGCAG
>JAGRMS010000062.1 GCA_020441135.1 Pseudooceanicola sp. | reverse complement strand
TGATCGTCTCGGGCGGCATCCGCTCGGGCGCCGACGTCGCCAAGGCGCTGGCGCTTGGGGCCGATGCCGTCTCGATCGGCACGGCCGCGCTGATCGCACTCGGCGACAACGACCCCCGGCTCGAAGAGGAATACCAGAAGCTCGGCACCACCGCCGGGGCCTATGACGACTGGCACGAGGGGCGCGACCCGGCCGGGATCACGACGCAGGATCCGGCACTCTACGGCCGCTTCGACCCCGTCCTGGGCGGCCGCCGCCTGTCCAACTACCTCAAGGTGATGACGCTCGAGGCCCAGACCATCGCGCGGGCCTGCGGCAAGTCGCACCTGCACAACCTCGAGCCGGAAGACCTCTGCGCCCTGACGCTCGAGGCGGCGGCGATGGCGAAGATCCCGCTTGCGGGCACCGACTGGTATCCCGGCAAGGGCGCATTCTGAACAGGAGACGGAGATGGATCTCGGCAACTGGGCAAGGGACCGCGGCGTCCGCTACTTCATGATCTCCTACACCGACCTGTTCGGCGGCCAGCGCGCCAAGCTGGTCCCGGCGCAGGCCATCGGCCCGATGCAGGCCGAGGGCGCGGGGTTCGCCGGGTTCGCCACCTGGCTCGACCTGACGCCCGCGCATCCCGACCTGATGGCGGTCCCGGATCCGGCCAGCGCGATCCAGCTGCCCTGGAAGAAGGACGTGGCCTGGGTCGCCGCCCGCGCCACGATGGAAGGCGACCTCGTCACCCAGGCCCCCCGCAACGTGCTCGAAAAACTGGTGGCCGAGGCGGCAAGCGAGGGTCTGCGCGTCAAGACCGGGGTGGAGCCCGAATTCTTCCTTCTGGCGGCGGATGGCGAGCGCATCTCCGACGACCTCGATACCGCCGAAAAGCCCTGCTACGACCAGCAGGCCGTCATGCGCCGCTATGACGTGATTGCCGAGATCTGCGACGGCATGCTCGACCTCGGCTGGCGCCCCTACCAGAACGACCACGAGGATGCCAACGGCCAGTTCGAGANNTCGAGATGAACTGGGAATACGACGACGCGCTGGCGACCGCGGACAAGCACTCTTTCTTCAAGTTCATGGTCAAATCGGTGGCCGAGAAGCACGGGCTGAAGGCCACCTTCATGCCCAAGCCCTTCAAGGGGCTGACCGGCTCGGGCTGCCACGTGCATATCTCGGTCTGGGATGCCGACGGCAAGACCAACGCCTTCGCGGGCGACGGCGAGCTGGGACTTTCGGAACAGGGCCGCCACTTCCTCGGCGGCATCATGGCCCACGCGCCCGCGCTGGCGGCGATTACCAACCCCACCGTGAACAGCTACAAGCGCATCAACGCGCCACGCACCACCTCGGGCGCCACCTGGGCGCCCAACACCGTGACCTGGACCGGCAACAACCGCACCCACATGGTGCGCGTGCCCGGGCCGGGGCGGTTCGAGCTGCGCCTGCCCGACGGCGCGGCGAACCCCTACCTGCTCCAGGCCGTGGTCATCGCCGCGGGCCTCGACGGGCTGCGTGCCAAGGCCGACCCGGGCAAGCGCCACGACATCGACATGTATGCCGAAGGCCACACCGTCACCGACGCGCCGAAGCTGCCGCTCAACCTCCTCGACGCCCTCCGGGCCTTCGAAAGCGACACCACCCTCACAGCCTTGCTGGGAGCGGACTTCTCCCGCGCCTTCGTGAAACTGAAGACCGACGAATGGCACGCCTACACGGCGCATTTCTCACGCTGGGAGCATGAGACGACGCTGGACATATGATTGCGGCGCCATTCGCAGATCGCCCATAGCGCAAGTCGGAACCGGCAGGCTGGAACGCGCGCGCCGGGCATTGGACCGCAACGCCGCCGACAGATGGCACGACAAACGCGCCGCGCGGCCAGGGTGTCAGGCCGGTCTCGCCCCGCGGGCGTACCGACGCCTGGCGCGAAGACGGGATAGGCTTGCTTGAACTGAAGAGATTGAGCGACCCATACCGGCCCGGCATCACCGTCAATGTCATCTCGCTCCAGATCGACACAGGCGGGATCGTGATTGCCGACGCCCCCGATCGCGCCGAAACGCCCACCGTGCGGCCGGGGACCGTTTACGGGACATGTTGCGGCGTCTTCGACGGCTCGACTCGGCGAGACGCCCGGGGCATTCGCCAACTTTGGCCCGCGCGGGCTGCCGCCGGCGCTCGGCAGCTTCCTCGCGGCACCGCGTTCCTTTACTGCCCCGCCAGCCGCCAGGCCCGGAGAGAGGCCGTCTTCACCTCGGATTCCATCGCGAACTTTGTCGTTCCAAGCCATCGCGAGCCGGGAATGTCCCGGAATTTTTCGTGAACTGGTCCACTCGTTACGGCCGCACCAGGTGCGTTCCATCCGACAGCAGCACCTCGTCCATCGGCACGTCCCAAGGCATCGGGTAGATCGATGGCAGGCGGCATCCAGCCAGCCCGACTCCGATGATCCGTGGCCGCGGTTCCAGCCGGACTAGCGTGCGGTCATAGTAGCCTCCGCCATTGCCCAGGCGGTACAGTTCGCTGTCAACGCCCACAAGCGGCGCGATGACAAGGTCAGGGGTGCGCGACTCGCCGTCGGCGGGCACGAGGATGTTCCAGACGCCACGGGCCATCGCGCAGCCAGGAGACCAGGTGTGGAACTCGAGTGGTGAGGATTTTTCGATCACCACCGGAAGCAGGATGCTGGCGCCATCGCGATGGGCTGCGCTCATCCATGCGCGCAGGTCCGGCTCACCCCGGATCGGCCAGTAGGCGGCGATGGTCAAACCGGCCTTGCGGGGGATGATCCTGTCCAGGCCCCGGGTCAGCGCCGCCGTCGCCTTCTCCCGCGCGTCCAGCGAGAGAGCGCGCGCCGCGACCAGCCGTGCCCTTTCGGCACTTCTGAACCGGGCCACGTCCCGCGCTGCGGCCGGATCGACCAGATGGCCGTCGACAAGCAAATGGGCAAAGCACGGGGCGGAGCCGGCGTCGCTATCATCTTCCGTCATGTGGGCGTCCATTGGGCCAATTGCAGCGACCCCAAGGCTATCGCAGCAGGGGGGGAAGGCAAGGACATAACCCGGACAGAAGCTCGGCAGCGCGGTCCCCATCGCGAACACGCGTGCGAAAGCGGTGTATTGCCTTGCCGGGTCATCCCTTGTCTTCACCATCTGGCCAGGCAGGATCGTTTTCGCCGAATCTGACCCGGTCACGCTGGCGCGGCGCCTACCCCCGAGGGATCATGCAGCAGACCGCTCTTCGGCCCCCTTCAGCAGCAGCGACATGATGTCGGAACGCGTCAGGATGCCGACCAGACGTTCACCCTGTGTCACCGGGACAACCTCGCTGCCCTGCGCGGCCAAACGGTTGAGTAGAATACCCACCGGCGCGTCATGGGGAACAGTCCGATCCGGCGAACGCATCACGTCCGAAACCGTGCGGGAGGGCGGCGGCCGTCGCCACGCCGTGGGAAGATCATGATCGGCCACGGCGCCGAGAAGATCGGCCTGGAGAACAAGGCCGCGCAATCGCATGTCGGGGTCGACGACGGGTAGGCTCTTGATCGCATTCCTGCCGAACAGTCTCGCCGCCTCTGAAAGCGGCGTGTCGGGCCGGACCGTGATGAGACCCGTGGTCATGATGTCGGCGCAGGTTGTGCCGTCGAAGCGATGCCGGGCCGCTTCTGTTTCTGCCGCGGCCAGTAGCCGGCCAAGGTCTGCGATCCCGAGGTTGGCTGTCTGGTTAAACCGGTCGAGCAACTCGCCAAGTTGCGCGTTTGACAAACCCAACCTCGGCACGGAGTCTCCCGCGTCGCCCTGCTCCGGCTGCCGGAAGGGGTATACGCGGCCCGTTGCCCGGTTGTAGAACACGGCCACGAGGACGAGGGCGGCAGTCGTCAGCCCGACCGGCGTCACTGCGAAGAGAAGACCTGCGTCCAGGGCTGGTTCCGGGTTCAGAGCGGTGAGCAGCGCCACGGCGCCTCCGGGCGGGTGAAGGGCCCGAACGAACATCATCGCAATGATGGCCGCGCCCACCGCAACACCGGTCGTCCAGGGGGCAGGCACGGTCATCAGCACGAGCAGCGCGACGAGCGCAGCTGTCATGTTGCCGACAACGGCCGACCAGGGCTGGGCAAGCGGAGAGTTTGGAACACAGAACACCAGAACCGCTGTCGCTCCGAGCGGGGCGATCAGGTACAGGGACGACGCCCCAAACCTGACCCCGGCGCCGACCAACAGGGCACACAGGCCGATACCAAGCATTGCGCCGATGCCGGCCCGCAGTTGCTCGCGATTTTGGAACGCCGGCAGAGCCGGACCGAAGTGATGCCATGCGCGCATGTGGCGCCCCCGAATCGCCCAAGGACAGGGCTGTCTCGCGGATCAATGCCTCAAAACGCGGCAGAGTTTGAATAGCGGCATCGCAGAAAGGGAAGCCGATCCAGTTCCATGGTGGGGGATCGGACTCATATTTCGGGAAATGCGGCCAGACCGAAACATCTGCCCGGATCTCACGCGGGCCAACGGGAAGGCGGGCCCTGAACCGCCCCAGGATTGCCGTTGGCTGTTGTCCTGCGGCCTCCTGGCCAGAAACCCGACCGGACAACCCATCCGGACGGGGCAATCTGCAGCCCAGTCTGCCGCCCGACCCGCCCGGATCAGATATCCAGTTCCATGGACGATCCGTTGCTGAACACGATTCGCTCGAAGGCATAGTCGTCCGAATAGAAGTGGTTCCGCAGAATCACCTCGCCACCGGACCACAGGATCTGCAAGTCATAGCTGCCGGTGCGCGTCATGGTCAGATCGTCCGCGCTGGCAACCGTCTTGAACAGGATCGTGTCGGTCGAGCCCGAACGCCCGTCGTCGAAGATATCGTTGCCCCTGCTGACGACATAGGTGTCGTCGCCGGTGTAGCCATACAGCCTGTCGTCGCCGAGACCGCCATTCAGCACGTCGTCGCCGTCATAGCCGTAGAGCGCGTCATTCCCGTCCATGCCCAGCAGCACGTCATCGCGGCTGCCGTATTCTTCCTGGTTGCCGTAGAGACTGTCGTTGCCGCCCGTGCCATGGGTCTCGACCGCCAGCGTGGTCAGGTCCAGCGTGGTGTTGTTGTTGAACCGCAGCGACTCGACGGCATAGCGCGAGTCGAACGCGACGTTGATGCGAACCGACCCGGTGCCCCAGTCGATCAGCAGGTCGCCGTCCAGCAGTCGCAGGAACGACACGTCGTTCTGCTTGATGCCAGCGGCCAACCGGATCACGTCCTTGCCGTCTGACAGGTCGGCCGATCCGTAGTCCGAGATATAATCCTCGCCCAGGCCGACAAGATAGGTGTCCTTGCCCTCGGCCCCATACATCGTGTCGTTCCCCTCGCCGCCGTCGAGTATGTCGTCGCCGTCATAGCCGTAGAGGGTATCGTTGCCGTCGAAGCCGCGCAGGGTGTCGTCGCGACTGCCGTTCTCCTCGGTATTGCCATAGATCGATTCCGACGCCCCGGTGCCATGGGTCTCGGGCGAAAGCGTAGTCAGGTCCACGGTCGTGCCGTTGTTGAACCGGAGCGTTTCCACCGTGTAACGCGCATCGAACGCCCGGTCGACGCGGACCGAACCGAAGCCCCAGTCGATGACCAGATCGCCGTCGGTCAGCCGGGTA
>JAGRMS010000461.1 GCA_020441135.1 Pseudooceanicola sp. | reverse complement strand
TGCTGGAACACCATGCCGATGTCCTGGCGGACCTGGTTGATGTGCTTCTCGTACTGGCGGTGCGGCAGTTTCTTGTTGACCTGCGTGTCTTCCAGCCAGACCTCGCCCCCGGTCAGGGGATCGAGGTCGTTGATGGCGCGCAAGAGCGTGCTTTTGCCGGAACCCGAGGGGCCGATGATGGCGACGATCTGGCCGCGGCTCACTTGCAGGTTGATGTCCTTGAGCACTTCCAGGGAGCCGAAGCTCTTCTGGGCGTGGCGGATGTCGACGAAGGGTTTGTCGGTCATTTTGGTCTCCCTCAGCGGCTGGCCTGGATGCGGCGTTCGACGCGGCGCAGGACGGCTTCCATCGCAAGGTTGATGACGTAGTAGAACAGGGCGGCGACGACGTAGAACTCGAACGGGCGGTAGGTGCGCCCGATGGCGAGCTGCGCCGAGAGCGTCAGCTCGGCCACGCCGATGACGGACACCAGCGCGGAGTCCTTCAGCAGTGCGATCATGTTGTTGCCGATGGGCGGGATCACGTCGCGCACCGCCTGCGGGACGACGACCTTGCGCAGCGCCTGGGTGCGGGACAGGCCGAGGGTGCGCGCGGCCTCCATCTGGCCGCGGTCGACGGCGAGGATGGCGGTCTGGATCAGTTCCGAGTTGTAGACGGCGAAGTGCAGGCCAAGGCCGATCACCCCGGCAACGAAGGCCGGCAGGTCGATGCCGATCTGGACCAGGCCGAAGTAGATCAGGAACAGTTGGAGCAGCAGCGGCGTGCCCATGAACAGCCACTCGAAGGCGCGGAAGGGGATGCGGACGGCCCGGGGCGCATAAAGCGCGATGACGGCAAAGAGGATGCCGCCGACGAAGCTCAGCAGGGCGGCGGCGACGGTGATCGCGATGGTCCAGAGCGCGCCGAGGAAGATGACGTCGAGGTATTTCGGAACGACGGAGAAATCGAGTCCCATGCGCGCCTCACACGATCCGGGCGCGACGGTCGAGCCAGGCGATGCCCCGGCCGGTCGCGTAGATGATGATCATGTAGAGCACGCCCGAGATCAGGAACATCTCGAAGGGCTTGTAGGTGGAGCCGATGAAGCGCTGGGCGGTGTAGGTCAGTTCGACCACCGAAATGGCCGCGACCAGCGCGGTGCCCTTGATCAGCGCGTTGATGTTGACGCCCAGCGGGCGGATCATCAGCCGGGCGGCCTGCGGCAGGATGACATAGCGCATCGCCTGCCAGCGGCTCATGCCCAGCGTGCGGCCGGCCTCGCGCTGGCCCTTGTCGATGGCGACGATGGCGCCGCGGATGGTTTCGGTCATGTAGGCGCCGATGTTGACGCCAAGGCCGATCACCCCGGCCTCGAAGGCGTCGAGCTGGATGCCGACCTGGGGGCCGCCGAAGTAGAGCAGGAACAGCTGGATCAGCGCCGGGGTGCCGCGGAAGAAGCTGACGTAGGCGGCGCCGAGGAAGCGGAAGACGGCGAGGCGGGACAGCCGCGCGGCGGCGCCGAGCGAGCCGCAGACGAGGCCGAGGATCGTCGTCAGGACGGACAGCTGGAGCGTGACCCAGGCGGCCTCGATGAAATAGGGATAGACCTTGAGGATAAGCTCGAAATCCACCGGCCCGGCCCTAGTGGTGGTCGCGGCGCGGCAGGATCGGCAGCGCCCGGATCTCGCGCACCAGCGCGGTGGTTTCCTCGATGGCGGCTTCCAGGAACTTGCGCCCCGTCTCGGGGTCCGCGACGGTGGGGTCGCCCATCGTGCCCTCGGGCGAGACCTCGGACCACCAGCGCATCAGCATGGCCTTGCCGCCGCCTTTCGCCAGGTCGAGGTTGAAGAACTTGCTGTCCGGGTTGTGCAGGTTCTGGTCGGTCGCCTTCGACAGGTCGACGTGTTCGGGCTGAAGATGCATGTACATTGCCGCCTCGAATTCGCAGGCATGGGCGATGCCGCCGATCTCGGACTTGCGGTGCTGGTTCACGCGGTCGGCGCAGAGGTTCCAGTACGAGGCCGAGACGCAGATGATCTCGTCCCGGATCACCGTCTTGCGGGCGCAGAGGTCGAGCACCGGGTGGTTCGAGCCGTGCGAATTCAAGAGCAGGATGCGGCGGAAGCCGTGGTGGGCCAGCGAATGGGTGATGTCGGTAACAAAGGCGATCAGCGTTTCGGGCTGGATCCAGATGACGCCGGGAAAGTCCTTGTGGTGTTCGTTGAAGCCGTAGGCGACGGGGGGCATCACGAAGACCTCGTCGGGCGCGGCCCTGGCGACGCCGTTGGCGACGGCCATGCCAAGCACGGTGTCGGTGTCGAGCGGCATATGCGGCCCGTGGTCCTCGGTCGCCGAGACGTTCAGGATCACCACGCGATCCTTGTCGGCGTCGCGCACGTCTTCCCAGGTCAGCTTGCCGTATTCGGTTGTCATTCCCCGCCCCCGATTGAGTGGCCCGCTGGTTGATCCGGCGGGCCTGGATGTTCAGCGCCCGTTTTTCAACGGATATCGCCGCCGACCCATTCCTTGGCAATCGCCAGATAGGTGCCGTCGTCCATCATGGATTGCAGCGCGGTCTGCATCGCTTCCTTCAGGGCGGGGTTGCCTTCGCGGATCGCGATGCCCGCGCCGATGGCGTCGGTTTCGAGGTCGGGCAGGGCGACGAAGTCGTAGCCGCGTTCCTTCATCGCGAGGATGGCCGCGATGGAATCGTTGATGATCACGTCGACGCGGCCGTTTTCAAGCTCCAGCAGCAGCTCGGGCAGGCCCTTGTAGGTGCGGATGTCATAGCCCTGCTCGCGCGCCCATTCCTCGTGGGTCTCGCCAAGCGTCACGCCGACCTTGGCATCCTTGACCTGCGCGACGGAGGTGATGCCGCTGCCGTTCTTGGTGAAGATCGCGCGCTTGGTGGTGTAGTAGGGGCCGACGAAATCGACCACCTTGTCGCGTTCCTCGGTGATCGACATGGAGCCGACGATGGCGTCGTATTTGTTCGCCAGCAGGCCGCCGATGATGCCGTCCCAGGCGGTGGTCACGATCTCGACCTTGAGCCCCATGCGCTTGGCGATCTCGGTGCCGATGGCGGGGTCGAAGCCGACGACCTCGTTCTTTTCGTTCACGAAGTTGAACGGAGGATAGGCGCCGCTCATCGCGATGCGCATCACGCCCTTTTCCTTCAGCGTGTCGAGTTCGTCGGCGGCGGCGAAGGAGGCGCCGCCAAGCGTGGCGAAGGCGGCGAAGCCGGCCAGGACGGCCGATTTGAGAAGGGCCCTGCGGTTGGTCATGGAAGTCTCCCGTGTTGGATTCTGGATTGGAGGCGGTGGGTCAGGTCGCTCGGGCCAAAGGCTTGCATGGGGGAGGTATATCGGGCAAATAGATAATCAAAATCCCGATCATTGACGAAATTTATGCTTCGCCCCTACGAGCAACGCTTTCCCTGGAACCTGGACTGGAACCTGCTGCGCACCTTCATGGTGGTGGTCGAGCAGAAGGGCATCTCGCGCGCGGCGGATTTCCTGGGGCTGAAGCAGCCGACGATCAGCAGCGCGCTGAAGCGGCTGGAGGATGTGACGGGGCAGGTGCTGGTGGACCGCAAGCCGAACCGGTTTCACGTCACGGATGCGGGGAGGGTGCTGTATGCCGAGTGCGCGGCGATCTTCGGATCGGTGGCGCAGCTGCCCGCGCTGATGGAGGCGGACCGCGAGGAACTGGCGGGGCATATCGGCATCGTGCTGGCGAGCCACGTGGTGTCGCCGCATTTCGACGAGGTGCTGGAGGACTACGCGCGGCAGCATCCGCGTGTGACTTTTTCGATGGTGGTGGAAGAGAGCGCCGAGGTGGCGGCGCATATCCGGCAGAACCGGGCCAGTTTCGGGATCTGCCTGCTGAACGGCACGCCGCGCAACCTGGAGGCGCGGCTCTTGTTCCGCGAGTTCTTTGGCCTCTACTGCGGGCCACGGCACCGGTTGTTCGGGCGCAACAACATCGCGCTGGAGGAACTGGCGGGGGAACCGTCGGCGGCGTTCCAGACCGAGATCGAGGGCGGGCCGCTGGTCTCGGTGGCGCAGCTGCGCGAGCGGGCGGGTCTGGCGGCTGGCTTGCGGGGGGTGTCGTCGAGCCTGCCGGAGGTGCGGCGGATGATCGTGGCGGACATGGGGATCGGGGCGCTGCCGGTGCATGTGGCGCGCAAGGACGTGCGGCTGGGCGACCTGTGGCAGGTGCCGCCCTATTCCAACCTGCCGCGGGTCGACATCCACCTGCTGACCAACCCCCGCCGCAGCCTGCCGCCGCACGAGGTGGCGTTCCTGGCGATGATCGAGACGATGCTGGCGACGGTGGATATCGAGGAACGGACCTATCGGTAGGCCAGTGTGCCCCCACCCCCATCCCCTCCCCGCGAGGGGGAGGGGAGGCATGTGACGCAGGCGTTGGTGTCAGGCGACGCAGTCGGCGAAGTAGCGGGTCACGCCGTCGGGGCCGGTTTCCTGCACGAGTCCGTGGATGTCGGTCTCGAACCCCGGGCATTCCTTTTCGAATTCCCGGTTGAACTTGAGGTATTCGACGATCTTCGCATTGAAGACCTCGCCCGGGATCAGCAGGGGGATGCCCGGCGGATAGGGGGTGATGAGCGCGGTGGTGATGCGCCCCTCGAGCTGGTCGATCGGCACACGTTCCGTCGTACGGCGCGCGATATGGGCATAGGCGTCCGAGGGCTTCATCGCGGGCGTGAGGTCGGACAGATACATCTCGGTCGACAGCTTCGCCACGTCGTATTTCGCGTAGAGCGAGTGGACGTGCTGGCAGAGGTCGTAGAGCCCCATCTTCTCGTAGTTCGGGTGCTTCTGGCAGAACTCGGGCATCGAGCGCCACAGCGGCGCGTTCTTGTCGTAGTCGTCCTTGAACTGCTGGAGCGCGGTCAGAAGGGTGTTCCAGCGGCCCT
>JAGRMS010000460.1:1517-4807 GCA_020441135.1 Pseudooceanicola sp. | reverse complement strand
GCCGCCGGGCATCTTGTAGCCCTTGTCGTCCCAGGGCTTGACGCAATCGGCGGGCTTGGCGTTCAGCACCCAGTCCTTCGCCGCCGCCAGCGGGTCGGCGACCACCTCGTCGATCAGCCCGGCGGCCTTGGCCGCCTTGGGGTCGACCATCTTGCCCTCCAGCAGGAAGGACGAGGCCCCCATCGCGCCCAGCTTGCGGGTCAGGCGCGTGGTGCCGCCCGCGCCGGGGAAGATGCCGACGAGAATTTCAGGCAGGCCGATACGGGCCTTGGGGTTGTCGGCGACAAAGATGCGGTGGGTGGCCAGCGGCAGTTCCAGCCCGATGCCTGCCGCCGTGCCGGGCAGGGCGGCGGCCACCGGCTTGCCCCCCTTCTTGGTCTTCAGGTCCATCCCCGCCAGCTCGATCTTGCGCAGCAGCTTGTGCATCGCCATCGTGCCCTCGAACAGGCCGCGGGCGGGATCGTCGCCCGCCTGTTCCTTCAGGGTCGCCAGCAGGTTCAGGTCCATCCCCCCGGCAAAGCTGTCCGCCTTGCCCGAGGTGATGACGATGCCCTTGACGCTGGCGTCGGCGAGGGCGTCGTCAAAACACGCCTCGAGCTGCGACAGCCCGTCGATGGACATCACGTTCATCGACTTGCCCGGAACGTCCCAGGTGATGATCGCGACGCCGTCGTCGCCCTTGGTCATGGTGAAATCGGTCATGGGGTCTCTCCCTCTTCGATTGGGGTGCCGTCGCGCCGGGTGACGCGATACTGGCGGTTCTCGTAATGGGTCACGCGGTCGATATCGCTGTAATGGACGGTGTCGCGGGGCGTCCGCGTGCCGACCACGACGAACGAACAGGGCGCGTCCGAGCGGTTGACCAGACGGTGGCCGTTTGGCTCTCCGGCCTTCCAGCAGGCGGCGTCGCCGGGGCGCATGAGGTGTTCGCCGTCGTTTTCTTGCAGGATCGCCTCGCCCGTCAGCAGGTAGAGGAATTCGTCCTGATCGGTGTGCCAGTGCCGGTCCGACGAGGTCGCGCCGGGTTGCAGCACCTCGACGAAGGCACCGAACTGGGTCAGCGCGCCTGCATCGGAATAGGCAAACCGGTCGTAATCCTTCCCTTGGGTGTTCGTCGTATCCGAACGGCGGACCAGCATCAGCGCACGCCAGTCCACGCGCTGCCGTCCTTGTATGTAAAGCGCGGCTTGCCCTCCTCCATCTCGACCACGAGATCGATGTCGGAATAGGTCGCCGTCTCGCGCGGGGCCTTGGTCCCGACGACGAGGAAGGCCGCCGTCGCGTCGCTGCGGTTGACCAGGCAATGCCCGTCCGGCACGCCCGCCTTGAACGCGGCGCAGTCGCCGGGCAGCATCACTGTCTCGCCCGCGTCGTCGTGGAGGATCAGCGTGCCTTGCGTCACCATCACGAATTCGTCCTCGTGCCGGTGCCAGTGGCGGATCGAGCTTTTCGCGCCGGGTTCGAGGAAGACGAGGTTCACCCCGAACTGCGTCAGCCCGCCCGCATCGCCCAGCCGCAGCGAACTGCGCCCGGCCACCTCGGCGTCATAGGGCGGCGGATAGATCGTTCCGGTCCGCCGTGTCAGTGTCGACAGGTCGAGCTTGGGCATCAGTTGGTCCTCCGGATCGGGTGTTCTTCGGCCACCGTTCCATGCGTGTATGCGGGCTGGGCGGTGATGGCTTCCATCCGCTCCACCCAGTCGGCGTGGCCGATGGTATGGGCCATGCAGACCGCCCGCCAGCGTCCCGTATCGCGCCGCACCGTGATGCAGGAGCGATAGGGCGCGACCAGCCTGCGGTCCTCGCGCAGCAGACGGGTCTCGTAGATGCCGGTCGCCAGCGTTTCGCCCAGCATGGTGACCGAGATGACGTGATGCGACAGATCCTGGAAGCCCATCTGTTTCAGGCCGATGCGGAAGAGGTGAAAGTGATCCTCCATGTCGGCCTTGCGCAGGAAGGTGCGGGTCGAGGCGGCGGTGATGACCTGGTAGGGCAGGGCGATCATGTCGAGATAGCCCTTGGCGTCATCCTTGCGGATGACCTCGACCACCTCGTCCATGAAGGCCTGCAGGTCCAGCATCAGACGCGCTCGATCACCGTGGCGGCGCCCATGCCGGAGGCGATGCAGAGCGTGGCGAGGCCGACCTCCTTGTCGGACCGCTCCAACTCGTCCAGCAGCGTGCCGATGATGATCGCGCCGGTCGCGCCCAGCGGGTGGCCCATGGCGATGGAGCCGCCGTTGACGTTGACCTTTGCGTCATCCACGTCGAAGGCCTGCATGAAGCGCAGCACGACGGCGGCAAAGGCCTCGTTCACCTCGAACAGGTCGATGTCGCCGATGGCCATGCCGGTCTCGCGCAGCACCTTCTCGGTGACGGGAACGGGGCCGGTCAGCATGATGGTCGGATCGGTGCCGATCTTGGCGGTGTGGCGGATGCGGGCCCGGGGCTTCAGGCCGTATTTCGCGCCGAATTCCTTGCTGCCGATCAGCACGGCGGCGGCGCCGTCGACGATGCCGCTGGAATTGCCCGCGTGGTGGATGTGGTTGATCTTTTCGAGGTGCGGATACTTCAGCATCGCCACCTTGTCGAAGCCCGGCATCACCTCGCCCATGGCCTGGAAGCTGGCATTCAGCGCGCCGAGAGTCTGCATGGTGGTCTCGGGGCGCATGTATTCGTCGTGGGCGAGGATCGGCAGGCCGTTCTGGTCCTTCACCGTGATGACGGAATTGCTGAATCGCCCCTCGTCCCAGGCCGTCTTCGCGCGCTTCTGCGATTGCACCGCCAGCGCGTCGGCCTGGTCGCGGGTAAAGCCGTATTCGGTGGCGATGATGTCGGCGGAAATGCCTTGCGGCACGAAGTATTTCTCCATCGCCAGCGTCGGATCGACGGCAATCGCCGCCCCGTCGCTGCCCATCGCCACGCGGCCCATCATCTCGACCCCGCCCGCGATATAGGCCTCGCCCGCGCCGCCGCGCACCTGGTTGGCGGCGAGGTTCACCGCCTCCATGCCGGAGGCACAGAAACGGTTGATCGCGAGGCCCGGGATGCGCTCGTCAAGGTCCGAGGCGAGCACGGCCGAACGGGCAAGGCAGCCGCCCTGTTCCATCACCTGGGTGACGTTGCCCCAGATCACGTCCTCGACTGCGTGGCCGTCGAGGTTGTTGCGCTCCTTCAACGCGTTCAGTGTCAACGCCGAAAGCCGGAGGCTCGTGACCTCATGCAGCGACCCGTCGGCGCGGCCCTTGCCGCGGGGAGTGCGGATGGCGTCGTAGATATAGGCGTCGGTCAT
>JAGRMS010000460.1:0-1440 GCA_020441135.1 Pseudooceanicola sp. | reverse complement strand
GCGGTCCAGCCAGGCGTCGATATGGGGCCAGTCCTTGCGGTCGAAGCCGAAGGGTTCGGGGTAGTAGAGATAGCCGCAAGCTGAGATGTCGGCATTGGTGATGCCGTCGCCGACGATCCAGTCGCGGCCCTCCAGGTGCGCGTTCAAGACGGCATAGGCGGCCTTGAGGCGGCCCTTGGCGAAGTCGATCACGTCGGGGTTGCGGTGCTTTTCGGGCAGGAAGTTCATCAGGAAGCGGGTCATCCCGGCCTGGGAGGACAGCTTGTGATTGTCCCAGAGCACCCAGCGCAGGACTTCGTATTTCTCGGCGCCGGTGCCGCCGAACTTGCCCGACTTGTCGGTGACGTATTGCTGGATCACCCCCGACTGGGTCAGGCGGATATCGCCGTCGATCATCACCGGCGCCTCGCCCATTTCGTTCACGTCGCGGCGGTATTCCGGCGTGCGGGTCGCGCCGTTGAAGAAGTCGACGTAGACCGGCGTCCAGTCCAGCCCGGACAGTTGCAGCGCCAGCGCCGCCTTGTAGGAATTGCCGCTTTCGCCGAAGCAGTGCAGTTGGATCGTCATTGCATTGCCCTCCCGGGCGCGCTGTTTCTTGCTGTTGCAGCGGGGGTTTCACACCCCCGCACCCCCGTGGAGGTATTTGAAAAGAGAAGAAGCAGGGGGCGCTTTTTCCCGGTAACGGTCCGTTAAGGTTGATACGGTCTTATCGGCGGCGCGGTACAGGCTGGAGAGCCGATGACCGCAAGAGGAGAAGTCGCCCCGCCGCCCGCCTTGAGTGACGGAGAGTCGGATCGGGCCGGTCTGGCGGGGCGCGCTTCTTCCCATCTTCTTCTCTTTCCAAATACTCCCGCCGGAGGCGGTCCTGTCCGTGCCGCGCGCGCGCCGTCAGAGGCCGCGCGCGATCAGTTCCTTCATGATCTCGTTGGTCCCGCCATAGATGCGCTGCACCCGCGCATCCGCCCACATCGCGCCGACCTCGTATTCCATCATGAAGCCGTAACCGCCGTGCAGTTGCACGCATTCGTCCAGCACCTGCCCCTGCGCCTCGGACGACCAGAGCTTGATCATCGCGGCCTTGTCGACGGTGAGTTTACCTTCGAGATGCTCGGCGATGCATTCGTTGAGGAAGGCGCGCGACACCAGCACCTTCGTCTTGCACTCGGCCAGCTTGAAACGGGTGTTCTGGAACTGGGTCAGCGGCCCGCCAAAGGCCTCGCGGTCCTTGCAATAGGCAATCGTGCGCTCCAGCGCGCCCTCCATCGCGCCTTGCGCGGTGCAGGCGATGGTCAGGCGTTCCTGCGGCAGCTGCTGCATCATCTGGTAGAAGCCCTGGCCCTCGGCCCCGCCCAGCACGTTTTCGGGCGGGATTTCGACGTTGTCGAAGAACAGCTCGGAGGTATCCGAGGCGCGCAGGCCAACCTTGTCGAGCTTGCGGCC
>JAGRMS010000061.1 GCA_020441135.1 Pseudooceanicola sp. | reverse complement strand
CGGCGTCACCGTGCCGTGATAGCCCTGCCCGATCAGCGAGGTCAGCACCCGGTTCTTCTTCGCCACCTGCTCCATGTGCCAGAGCAGCCCGCGTTCCGACATCGGCTTGCCGAAGTCCAGCGGCTGCTTCTGCCGGATCGCCTTCGGCACCGTCTCGTCGATCAGCTGGTCCAGGTCGCGCACCCCCAGCACGGCGAACATGTCCACCATCTCGGCGGGCGAGGGGCCGATGTGCCGCCGGTTGGCGAAGTCATAGGGCAGGTAGTCGGTCGGCTTGTAGGTCATCGGAGTCTCCCGTTGAATTCACGCCGCGGCGATGACGTCCACTTCCAGAAGCCAGGCCGGGTCGAAGATGTCGCAGATCACCACGGTCAGCGCGGGCCGCCGCCCGCCCAGGATCTCGTCGCGCAACGCGCGGTATTCCATCCGGTGCTCGTGGCTCGAAAGGTAGGTCGTCACCTTGACGACGTTGTCGTAATCCATCCCCGCGGCCTCGAGGTGATGCAGGATGTTGGCCCAGACCTGCCGCGTCTGTGCCGCAAACCCCTCCGCCACCGCCCCGCCCCGCGCCACCGGGATCTGGCCGCTGACGAACAGCAGCCGCTCATGCCCCGTCAGCTCCACCGCCGGGGCATAATTCACCGTCTCCGGCGCCTTCTCCGAAGCGATCTCGCGCAACTTCATGCCCCGATCTCCACAGACCCGCGCCCCCATCTTCCTCTTGCTGGAAATATCCCCGGGGGCGCGGGGGCAGGCAGCCCCCGCTCTGCCCTCACCGCGTCAGTCCCCGATGAAATCCTTGTAGCCCGCATCGTCCATGTAGTCGTCCATCGGCGACAGGTCCGACGGGCGGATCTTGAAGAACCAGCCGTCCCCCATCGGATCCTCGTTCACCTTCGCCGGGTTGTCGACGAGGGCCGAGTTCACCTCGACGATCTCCCCGTCCAGCGGCGCGAGGATGTCCGACGCCGCCTTGACGCTTTCGATCACCACGATCTCGTCGTCCTTCGTGACCTCGGTGCCCTCCTCGGGCAGCTCGACAAAGACGATGTCGCCCAGCTGCTCGGCGGCATACTCCGTGATGCCGACGACGATCAGGTCGCCTTCCTCCAGCAGCCACTCGTGTTCCTCGGTGAATTTCATTCCACGTCTCTCCTGTTGACTATCTCTTGAACCCGGGCGCCACGAAGGGCAGGGCATGCACCGTCACCGGCAGCCGCTTGCCCCGCACCTCGCCGAACAGCCGCGTGCCTTGCTCCGCCAGAGCGGCGGGGACATAGCCCATCGCCACCGGCCCGCCAACGGAAGGCCCGAACCCGCCCGAGGTGATCCGCCCCACCGGCTTGCCACCCTCGGCATCCCTGTAGATCTCGACGCCCTCGCGCATCGGCGCCCGCCCCTCGGGCAACAGGCCCACGCGGCGTCGCTCCGGCCCCGCCTCGATCTGGTCAAGCACCGCCTCGGCCCCCGGAAACCCGCCCTCGCGCGCCCCGCCCCGGCGGCGCACCTTCTGGATCGCCCAGGCCAGCCCCGCCTCGGTTGGCAGCGTGCCCCCGTCGATGTCATGCCCGTAAAGGCACAACCCCGCCTCCAGCCGCAGGCTGTCCCGCGCGCCGAGGCCGATCGGCATCACGTCCTCATGCGCCAGCAACCGCCGCGCCAACGCCTCTGCCGACTCCGCAGGCACCGAGATCTCGTAGCCATCCTCGCCGGTATAGCCCGACCGGCTGACCCAGCACGCGGCTCCCTCCAGTTCGACCGTCGCCACATCCATGAACCGCATTCCCGCGACCGACGGCGCCAGCCCCGCCAGCACCCCCTCCGCCGCCGGCCCCTGCAGCGCGATCAGCGCCCGGTCCCTCACCGGCGTCACCGTCACGCCTTTCAGCGCCGCCTGCATGTGGGCGATGTCATCGTCCTTGCAGGCCGCGTTCACCACCACGAACAGGTGATCGCCCCGGTTGGCGAACATCAGGTCGTCGAGAATGCCGCCGTCGGGATCGGTGAACAGCCCGTACCGCTGCCGCCCCTCCGCCAGCCCGATCACGTCCATCGGCACCAGCGCCTCGAAACCTGCCGCCACATCCTCGCCGGTCAGGATCACCTGGCCCATGTGGCTGACATCGAACAGCCCGGCCTTCGCGCGCGTGTGCAGATGCTCGGCCATGATCCCGGCCGGATATTGCACCGGCATCTCGTAGCCCGCGAAGGGCACCATCTTCGCACCAAGTTCCAGGTGCAGCGCGTGCAGCGGTGTCGTCAGCAAATCGGTCATGACCCATCCAAAGCCCGACCCGGCATGATTCTCAAGAAAATCGTCCGGCATCCCAATACGCCGCGTGAAATGCGGCCGAAGATGCCCCCTCTGTCCTTTCGCCTGAGATCGTTATCCCTTCGGCGCCCCTGTCGGGGTCTCTCCAGAGTTTCCGTTGCGACTGGCGGTCCGTTCGCCTGAGAGTTTCCGGGGCGGTTGCTCCTTCGGCACCGGTCCTCCCGGTTCTCCCGCAGTCACGAAGGCTTGCGTAGCAGGGCGCTCGCGGCACGGCAAGCCACTTCGGCGAAGGCAACGTCGGCCAAATCCGTAGGGTGGGCAACCTGCCCACCAATTCCCGCCTCCCCTCCCCCTCGTGGGGAGGGGCCGGGGGAGGGGGCCAAGGGCCGCAGCGCGTAGGGTGGGCAATCTGCCCACCACTTCCCCCTCCCCAATCGCCAACCCGACAACGACGCGCCTCCCCTCCCCCTCGTGGGGAGGGGCCGGGGGAGGGGGCAATGGCCTCGGAGCCTCGCCCCGCTGGATCGGTGCCCCGGACCCACCGCCAACCCTCCGGAATGGTAGGTGACATCACCCACCCGACGGTCCCGTAGGGTGGGCAATCTGCCCACCACGCCCCCTCAACACCATCCCGACCCATCGTCCTCGCGCCTCCCCTCCCACTCGCAGGGAGGGGCCAGGGGAGGGGGGCCAACGGCCCCGGCCGCAAAACCGTCCACCAACCGTTGCCCCTGACGCCAACCCGCATCCAAGGCCTCCGACAAGCGCGCGTCCGCACAATTGCGCGACGCCCGGGAACAGGACGATGAACCACCGCTACTACGGCGACCATTTGCGCATTCTACGCGGTCGCCCCTCCCGAATGGTGCGTGAAATCACGTTCCCTGCGGCTCGCAACGATGACCCCTGCGGTGCTCCATCTGCGCACCGCACCCATAAACGCCCACCCCAACCCGTCGCTCCCGTGCCTCCTTGCCCTCCGGGGGGCATCGCCGACGCCTCCGGCTGCGTCCCGCAGGATCTCTCCGGCGCGCGCGACCTTGCCAGCCGGGGGCGCACCGACAAGAACTACTATTTCGAGTTCGAGAAATGGGCGCTGTCGCTGATCAACGCCCAGCCCGGCAACCTCGGCAAGAAGGGCGCAGACCGGGGCATCGACGGCAACATCTACTTCGGCAAGACCGACCGGGCCATCGTCTCGGTCAAGGCGGGCGACAACGTTGGCGTCGCCATGATCCGCGATCTTGTGGGAACCGTGCAGCGGGAAAAGGCCGGCATCGGAATCTTCCTCACCCTGACCCCGCCGACCCAGCCGATGCGGACCGAGGCGGCCTCGGCGGGCCAGTTCGAACTCGAAGGCTTCTCGCCCGTGCCCCGCGTCCAGATCGTCACCATCGAGGAAGCCCTGCAATTGCGCGACCGCGCCGTCCGCCTCCCCGCCCGCCGCGACGACACCTTCCGCAAGGCCGCCCGCGAAGAAAACCCCACGGCCCAGGGACGCCTCGACCTGTAGGGTGGTCCATCTGCCCACCCCGCCAACCCATCGCCCCCGAACCTCCTCTCCCCCTCACGGGAAGGAGACGAAGATGGGCAAGGCCCCGACCCGTAGGGTGGGCAATCTGCCCACCACCGCCATCGCCTCCAACGACCCCGAACCCAGCCACCCAAGCCGCTCCCGTCCCTTTCGTGGGGAAGGGCCGGGAGAGGGGGCACCGCGCGACGACCCGCGCCGCTCGCCGACGCAGCGCGCGAGCGGAAAGACCCGGGACAAACCTGTCCCAAACGCAACTATTCAGGAAAATCAAGCGGGATCAATCTCTTGACCCCCTGTCCCAGCTAGGACACGCGAATCCGCGCCGGATTCAGGCCCTCCGGGCGCACCGCATCCCCGCCCCGAACACCCCGTCGAAGGTCCGCATCAGGGCCGCGTCGAGGTCCGCCATCGTCACCGGCAGGCCCAGGTCCACCAGGCTCGTCACCCCATGCTCCCGGATGCCACAGGGCACGATCCCGTCGAAATGCGACAGGTCCGGCTCCACGTTGATCGCCAGCCCGTGAAAGCTGACCCAACGCCGCAGCCGGATCCCGATCGCCGCGATCTTGTCCTCCGCCGGGCCGCCGTCCGGCCGCTGCGCCTTCCCGGGCCGCTCCACCCAGACCCCCACCCGGCCCGGCCGGATATGGCCCGTCACGCCGAACTCGGCCAGCGCCGCGATCACCCACCGTTCCAGCGCCTCGACGAAACAGCGCACGTCCCGGCCCCGGGCCCCCACGTCGAGCATCACGTAGACCACCCGCTGCCCCGGCCCGTGATAGGTATACTGCCCGCCCCGCCGCGCCTGGAACACCGGGAAGCGGTCCGGCTCCACCAGGTCGTCCGCCTTCGCACTGGTCCCTGCCGTGTAGAGCGGCGGATGCTCCAGCAGCCAGAGACATTCCTCCGCCGTCCCCGCCGCGATCCCGGCCACCCGCGCCTCCATCACCGCCAGCGCCTCCTTGTAGGGCGTCAGGCCGGGGGTCACGATCCATTCCATCAGGCCGCCTCGGCGGCGCAGCGTTGCAGCACCTTCGCGTAGTTCTCGGCCCCCTGGGCCCCCGTCACCAGGTATTTGCCGCCGAAGATCATCGCGGGCACCCCGGTGATGCCGTTCTGGGTCCAGGTCGACAGGTGGTCGCGCGTCTGTTCCGCCATCCGGCCGGATTCCAGCACCTCTCGCGCCGCTGCGGGGTCCAGCCCCACCGATTGCGCGACCTCGACCAGAACGCCCGGGTCCGACACATCGCGCCCGTCGGTGAAATAGGCGTGGAACAGCGCCATCTTCAGCGGATGCTGCGCCCCTTCTCCCATCGCCCAGCCCAGGAGCTGATGCGCCGCGAAGGTGTTCACCATCCGCATCCCGTCGCTGTAGCGGAAGTCGATCCCCAGTTCCGCCCCAAGCGCCGTCAGCCGCGCCCGCGCAGTCTGGCTGGCCTCGGCGGTGATGCCGTATTTCTGCATCAGGTGCTCGCGCAGGTTCTGCCCCTCGGGCGGCATGTCCGGGTTCAGCTCGAACGGATGCCAGCGCACCACCGCGCCAAGGCCGGTCATGCCCAGCGCCTGTTCAAGCTGGCGAAAACCGACGTAGCACCAGGGGCAGACCACATCGGAAACGATATCGACCTGAACGGTGTTTGCGGTCATGTCCTGGCTCTCCTGCCTGTGCTTTTCAACCTCTGTTAGCACGCCCAGCCACCGGTTGTGGACTCACCTCTGCGCGACGTCGGATGCGCATTTTTGCCCCTTCACAAGCCCCGCCCCCTCGGTTATAGCCCCCGCACCAAGCCTTGGCGTGCGGTCGTGGCGGAATTGGTAGACGCGCAGCGTTGAGGTCGCTGTTCCTTAACCGGAGTGGAAGTTCGAGTCTTCTCGACCGCACCATTTTCAAGCTCCCGACAGACAGGAACGCTTGGATCGCGTCGGCTTTGCTGCTTGGCTGCGTCCCTCTGCCTGCACATACCCCGAAGCCGTCACGCGCTGAAATCCGGATTCACGCAAGCAGGCCGGGCATGGTAAGCTCCGCTTTGGAGAAAAGGCCGGACTTCACCGGCCAGCCGAAACAGGCGCGAAGCTGCCGGTCGGCGCTCCTGTTGGAAACAGGGACATCATGAACAGACTACCGCAATACTTCCTGACGCTGGCCGTTCTGGCCGCTTTGATCGGCATGGCATGGGGCTTGCAGATGGCGATCTCGAACGACCATCTCCTGGCGCCGGCCCATGCGCACCTGAACCTCGTGGGCTGGGTAAGCCTGTCGCTCTTTGCCTTCTACTATCACCTGATGCCCGCGGCGGCGGCGAGCGGACTGGCGAAGGCGCACCTCGGGCTGGCCGCCAGCGGCGTCATCCTGATGGTCCCGGGCATCGCCATCGCGATCAGCGGCGGTGGAGAGCCGCTGGCGGCGATCGGGTCGATCCTGACCCTCCTGTCGATGCTGACCTTCGGCGCCGTCCTGCTGCGCCACGGGCTGCGGCACTGACGGACGGCGCGTCGCCTATCGGAAACTTCGCGCCGCAAAATCCCGGGTCCGGGTGAGGCAACCGCGATTTTCCCCCCTTGCCGGAGTCCCGCCGCCCCGATATCTGCGGCGGCGGGACACCTCTCCCCAACGAGAGGCGCTTATCTGGAAGGGTAGCTTAAATGGCTATGCAAGAACCGGCGTCGCGCGGCATCGCGCGCAAACCTGACACGCGGCCGGCCAATCCGCGATTCTCCTCTGGCCCCTGCGCCAAGATCCCCACATTCTCCCTCGACAAGCTCGCCGACGCGCCCCTGGGCCGTTCGCACCGCGCGGCTGTGGGCAAGGCCAAGCTGCTGGCCGCTATCGAGGACACCCGCGCCATCCTCGGCGTGCCTGCCGATTACAAGATCGGCATCGTCCCGGCTTCGGACACCGGCGCCTTCGAGATGGCGATGTGGAACCTGCTGGGCGCGCGCCCGGTCGAGATGCTGGCCTGG
>JAGRMS010000459.1 GCA_020441135.1 Pseudooceanicola sp. | reverse complement strand
GGAGCCGGTGGCGCGGCCGATGCCGCTGTATCCCAGACGCCCGCAGGTGGTGCTGGTGGTGGGCGTCAACGGGTCGGGCAAGACCACGACCATCGGCAAGCTGGCGAGCCAGTTCCGTGCGGCCGGTAAGTCGGTGGTGATCGCCGCCGGGGACACGTTCCGGGCCGCAGCGGTGGAGCAGCTGCAGGTCTGGGGCGACCGGGCCGGGGTGCCGGTGCTGACGGCGCCGGAAGGGTCGGACCCGGCGAGCCTGGCGTTCGACGCGATGACGAAGGCGCAGGAAGACGGGGCGGATCTGTTGCTTATCGACACCGCGGGGCGGTTGCAGAACCGGCAGGACTTGATGGAGGAGCTGGCCAAGATCGTCCGGGTCATCCGCAAGAAGGACGAGAGCGCGCCGCATAACACGCTGCTCGTGCTGGATGCGACCACGGGCCAGAACGCGCTGAGCCAGGTCGACATCTTCCGCAAGATCGCGGATGTGAGCGGGCTGGTGATGACCAAGCTGGACGGCACGGCGAAGGGCGGCGTGTTGGTGGCGCTGGCGGACCGCTTCGGGCTGCCGATCCATGCCATCGGGGTGGGCGAGCAGATCGACGACCTGCAACCCTTCGATCCGGAAGAGTTCGCCGCCGCGCTGACCGGCGTGGACCTGACCGCTTGAGTTACCGTTCGGGGTCGTCCCAACCCATGCGCCGCTCGACCCAGCCGAGAAGCATCAGGATCGTGACGACGACGCCCGCCGCCAGCGCGGCAAGCCCCTCTTGCCCGGCGCCACAGGCCAGGCCGACAGCGCCCGCCAGCCACATCGAGGCGCCCGTGGTGACGTTCTTCACGCGGCCGCCCGAGGCAAAGATCGTCCCGGCGCCAAGGAAGGCGACGCCCGCCGTCACCGCCTCGACGAGGCGGAGGGGGTCGACACGCATGGATTCGCGCGGGCCGAATTCGAGCGTGGCGAGGTTCTGGCTGACCAGGATGAAGAGGCAGGCCGCCATCGAGATCAGCATGTGGGTGCGCAGTCCGGCGGGCTTGCGGCTGGCCTCGCGCTCGATCCCGATCAGCGCGCCGAGCAGGAGGGCCATGCCGAGGCGGATCGCGGACTGGCCGACGGGCACGGCTGAAAATCCGCCGGTCAGTTCGTCGAGAATGTCATCGAGCATGGCTGCCCCCCTGCGTTGCAACGCCTTGTGGTTGCGGCGGTTCCGGGTGCCATGCGCATGAGCGACTGGCTGATTTCGCTGGAGGGCACCGAGGCGGGGCACAACATTGCGCTGGGGCTGGCGCTGATGGCAGCGTTCCTGCACGCGGTCTTCGGGGCGTTGCAGAAGGGGCGGCACGATCCGTGGCTGTCGCGCGGGGCGATCGACATCAGTTACGGGTTGATGGCCGCGCCTTTCGCACTGTTCGTGGTGCCCTGGCCGGAACCGCACATGTGGTGGATCCTGTTCTGCGCCTTCCTGATCCATGTCGCCTACAAGCTGTTGCAGGCGCAGGCCTATACCAAGGGCGCCTATACAGTGGTCTACCCGGTGGTGCGGGGCATGGGGCCGCTGTTCGCGGTCTTCGGGGCGCATCTGATCTTTGGCGAGGTCTTCACCATCTCGCAGTGGCTGGGGGTGGCGGTGCTGCTTTCGGGCATCTTCGGGCTGGCGGCCTACAACCTGATGTTCCTGGAGACCGCGCGGGACACGCTGAAGGTGGCACTGGGGCTGGCGGTGCTGACCGGGCTGACGGTGGCGCTTTACACGACGTACGACGCCTATGGCATCCGGGCGACCGCCGATCCCTTCACCTTCCTGGCCTGGTTCTTCATGATCGACGGGATCGTGATGCCGGTGATCGCCGCCTTGCGCTGGCGCAACCTGGCAGAGAAGCCGGCACCGGGGCCGCTGATGGCAAAGGGATTGATCGGCGGTGTCATCGCCTTTGGCAGCTTCGGGTCGGTCATGCTGGCGACGCGGCTGGACAAGGTGGGCGAGGCAGCGGTATTGCGCGAGACCTCGACGGTCTTCGCGGCGCTGATCGGCTGGATCGTGCTGAAGGAAACCGTGGGGCCGCGGCGCATCGCGCTGATGTCCCTGATCGCGCTGGGCGCGGTGATCGTGGAACTGGGAGGCTGAGATGTCCGCAACCGAAAGACCGGTGAACCCCTGGGTCAAGCAGGCGCTGGAGCTGGGTCCGACCCTGCTGTTCTTCCTGATCTACCTGCGCATCCGGGACAACACCTATACCTTCCACGGCACCGAGTATTCGGGCTTCATCGTCGCCACCATCGTCTTCGTGCCGATCCTGCTGGTGGCGATGGGCATCCTGTGGAAGCTGTCGGGGAAGCTCAGCCGGTTGCAGGTCTTCACCGCCTTCATGGTGATCTTCTTCGGCGGGCTGACGGCCTGGTTCAACGACGAACGCTTTTTCAAGATGAAGACGACGATCGTCTACGGGGTGTTCTCGGCCCTGCTGGGGATCGGGCTGTTGCAGGGGAAATCCTACCTCTCCTATGTCATGGGAGAGCTGATCCCAATGCGCGAGGAAGGCTGGATGATCCTGACCCGCCGCCTGTTCGTGGCCTTCCTGGTGCTGGCGGTGGCGAACGAGGTGATCTGGCGGACGATGTCCACCGACCTCTGGGTCAAGATCGAGACATTCGCCTTTCCGGTGGCGCTGTTCGGCTTCCTGTGGTGGCAGATCATTGCCTTGCAGAAATACATGATCGATCCGGACGACAGCCGGGCGTGATCGTCACACCAGCCGGCTGGCCTCTTTCGCCGCCCGCACGAAGTCCGCGAACAGCGGGTGGGGGGCGAAAGGTTTGGATTTGAGCTCGGGGTGGAACTGTACGCCGATGAACCACGGGTGGTCGGGGATCTCGACGATTTCCGGCAGGCGGCCATCGGGGGACATGCCCGAGAAGCGCAGGCCGCAGCCTTCGAGTTTCTCGCGGTACTTGATGTCGACCTCG
>JAGRMS010000458.1 GCA_020441135.1 Pseudooceanicola sp. | reverse complement strand
TCGATGAAGATCGGCCGGTCCATGTCGGCGTCGGCGAACCCGTAGGATTTCGGGTCCAGCTCGGGATGCGGGGTCTGGTCGCGCATGCCCAGCGGGTCGAGGTCGGCCACCAGGTGCCCCCGGATGCGATAGGCCCGGATCAGCATGATCGCCCGCACGGAATCGAGCACCGCCCGCTTGATCTGCGCGTCCGACACCTGCGCGCCGGTATCCGCCGCCTTCGCCGCAATCTTCTTGCCCGCCGCCTTCGCCTCGGGCGCCCATTGCCCGGTCAGCGCAGCCGTCAGGTCGTCCTCCGGCACCGGCGGCCAGTCGGCCCGCGCCCAGGACGGCCCCTGCGCCTCGGCCTTCACATCCAGCTCCGCATCCCCCAGCGCCCGGAAGAACTCCGCCCAGGCGGCATCCACCGCATCCGGGTTGCCGGCATACTGGGCGTAAAGCTGCTCCAGATACTCGGCATTCGCCCCCTGCATGAAGGAAGAGGCGTGGAACTGCGCGTTGTTCTGTTCGGTCATGGGGTCACCTCATTTGGGTTGGGACCGTAACGGTTGGGGCCGGGCTGGGATTTCCTGACGGTGGCCCACAGGAACAGCAGTGCCAGCGTCAGAAGGGCCGCCCGGATCGCATAGAGATAGGTGTCTTGCGTCGGCGAGATTTTCAGGACGACCGTTGCAACCGCCAGGGTCGCGAACAGGGCAACCAGGATCCTGCTGCCCGCCGTACCGCCATCCTGACAACGCCGGGACAGAACGGCAAGGAAGGGCAGGGTAAACAGGATCGTGAACAGGTTAGTCCACCAGCTCTCGCTCGGGCCAATATTAAGATTCAACACGAAGTGGAGGGAAACATGGCCATTCGCCCAGTTCGCGACGTTGACACCGACCGTCTGCACCAAGGCGAGGAACAGCATGAAATACCAGAACTCGCTTCGGCTGGCCCGTCCATCGTACTCGATGAATTTTCGCATGCAGGTCTCAATGGAGCTAAGGAATGTCATGCCCGGAAACCCGATCCAGCGAGAGACAGGCAGCCAGCACGCCTGGCCGCAAGCCACTCGAATGGAGGGTTCTGGGCGTTCACCCCTTGATCGCCTTCAGCACCGCCTCGCCCAGCCCCGCCGGGCTGTCGGCGACCACGATCCCGGCGCTCTTCATCGCCTCGATCTTGCTCTCGGCGTCGCCCTTGCCGCCCGCGACGATGGCGCCCGCGTGGCCCATCCGCCGGCCCGGAGGCGCGGTGCGTCCCGCGATGAAGCCCGCGGTCGGCTTCCAGCGGCCCTTCTTGCGCTCGTCCGCCAGGAACTGCGCCGCTTCCTCTTCCGCCGAACCGCCGATCTCGCCGATCATGATGATCGAGGTCGTCTCGGGGTCCGCCAGGAACATCTCGAGCACGTCGATATGTTCCGTCCCCTTGATCGGGTCACCGCCGATCCCGACGGCCGAGGACTGGCCCAGCCCCGCGTCCGAGGTCTGCTTGACCGCCTCGTAAGTCAGCGTGCCCGAGCGCGACACCACGCCGACCGACCCGCGCTTGTGGATATGCCCCGGCATGATGCCGATCTTGCAGGCGCCCGGCGTGATGACGCCCGGGCAGTTCGGCCCGATCAGCCGCGATTTGGACGTCGCCAGCGCCGCCTTCACCTTCATCATGTCCAGCACCGGGATGCCCTCGGTGATGCAGATGATCAGCGGCATCTCGGCGTCGATGGCCTCCAGGATCGAATCCGCGGCAAACGGCGGCGGCACATAGATCACGCTGGCATTCGCGCCCGTGACATCCACCGCCTCGTGGACCGAGTTGAAGACCGGCAGGTCGAGGTGGCTGGTGCCCCCCTTGCCCGGCGTCACGCCGCCGACCATCTTCGTGCCATAGGCAATGGCCTGTTCAGTGTGAAAAGTCCCCTGGCTGCCGGTAATGCCCTGGCAGATGACCTTGGTGTTTTCGTTGACGAGTACGGCCATGATGGTCCCTTCTTGTTATCCTGGAATCTCGAACTTGATGCGGCTTGTTCCGTCTTCCGCGCAGACACGCTGCGCGCCTTGTCCGATGTTTCCGACGTAGATGTTGATCGGCATGTTGCCGCCCGCAGTCGAATGGAAGGCGCGACAGTCCCCGTTCGAAGCCTGGTCTTCGCGATAGACCCCCGGGAACGCCCGGTTCAGCGTGTCGCGCGTCAGTTGCACCGTCTCGGCGGCGCCCATGTAGCGCGTCTCGATATCGCAGAGAAACGCGCCGACCGAGGCCGACATCGAATTGTCGGGGAGGAAGTATTTGGTCATCGACGACCCGACGACCGCGGCAGGATCCAGCACGAAACCGCCCTTCTCGATGGCCGCACGAATCCACTCGTCGTTTCCGATGTTCCGCGCGCAGATCTCCAGCGCCCAGGCCGCGTAGGCCCTGACGGTTTCGCGGGAAACGTCAGGCTGGCCCGCCGTCAATTGCCGTGCCGTCGGTAGACTGGAGGCCCCGGTCAGGACCATCCCGACGATATCCCCGAACCCCTCGGCCCTGTAGGCCACAAGCTCCAGCTGGTAAGGCAGCCCGACAGCGACATAGCGGCGCTCAAGCCCCGGCGTCGGCTCCGCCGGCCTGAAACCCTCTGGATACCGCGTGCTGACGAAGTGATCGGCGGCCAGGGCGGCGTCACCCGGTTGCAGCGCCGGCCCGAACAGCAGGCAGGTCGCATTGCCGCTGGCATCGGGCAGGCGGATTTCGGCGATCAGCCCCGACGGTTTGCTGCGCGTCACCCGGTACAGTCCCGCGCCGGTTTCACTGACCGCCCAGATGCGCTCGCCGCGGAAATAGTCGATGCCGCGCGACAGCTCCCATGCCTGCGCCAGCGACCGCAACCCGCCCTGCTCCCAAAGGCATATCCGCAGCTCGTTCGACGCCGCGATATGGCGCGGGGTCTGCGCCGGTGCCGTCACCGGAACCGACGCAAAAGCCGCAAGCAGAAGGGCGAACAGACGGGTCACGCCGTTCCTACCCCTTGACCGCCTTGACGATCTTCTCCGCCCCGTCCGACAGGTTGTCGGCGGCGATGACGTTCAGGCCCGAGGTCGCGATGATCTCCTTGCCCTTCTCGACGTTGGTGCCCTCAAGGCGCACCACCAGCGGCACCTGCAGGCCGACTTCCTTGACAGCGGCGATCACGCCCTCGGCGATGA